>DXGO01000129.1 GCA_019113885.1 Candidatus Alistipes intestinipullorum
ACGGGCAGATCGACATCATCCGCGAATTCGGATACGAGGACTTCAAAAACCGCATGTCGTAAAACCATACCCAACACGAAATAATGGAAAATTTTACCCCTACCTCCTACACGCTCGAGTGCGTCGCTACGGGCCGCACGTTCGAAGATACGGGCTGGCTGCTCGCCGATCCCCAACACAAGGAGCCGTCGCTCATCCGCGCACGCTATGCACAGCGGCAGATCGACGTGAAACCCGCCGAGTGGGGCCTCTACCGCTTCTGCGACTGGATGCCCGTGCGGCGTATCCTGAAGGGCTCATCGGCCCCGGTGACCTACCGCAGCAAGGGCCTGGCCGGACACCTCGGGCTCGAAAACCTATGGATCACCTTCAACGGGTACTATCCGGCGATCGGCGCCACGATGACCACCTGTTCGTTCAAGGAGACCGAGGCATACAGCGTCTGCGGCCGTATCGCAGCCGATGAGCAGCGCATCCTGGTCGTCGCTTCGGCCGGAAACACCGCCCGAGCCTTCGCCAAGGTATGCTCCGACAACAACATCCCGCTGCTGCTGTCGGTGCCCTACGACAACATCAACGCCCTGTGGTTCGACCATCCGCTGAACCCCTGCGTGCGGTTGATCTCGTGCGCCGCCGGGGGTGACTATTTCGACGCCATCCGCCTGGGCGACATGGCGCTGAAGAACCCGCGCTTCTACGCCGAGGGCGGTGCGAAGAACATCGCACGCCGCGACGGCATGGCCTGCACGGTATTGTCGGCCGTGACCACCATCGGGCGTATTCCCGACTACTATTTCCAAGCCGTGGGCAGCGGCACCGGCGCCATTGCCGCCTGGGAGGCCAACCAGCGGTTGATCGAGGACGGGCGCTTCGGGACGAACCTCATGCACCTGATGGTGTCGCAGAACGCGCCGTTCGTGCCGATGTACGACGCCTGGCAGGCCGATTCGCGGAAGATGCTCCCCTACGACGCTGACAAGGCGCGCCGCGACGCCGAGATTATCGACGCCAAAGTATTGTCGAACCGCCAGCCGCCGTACAGCATCGCCGGAGGCCTCTACGACGCCTTGAAGGCTACCGACGGAGCCATTTTCGTGGCGACGAACGCCATGGCCCGCAAGGCCCGCAAGCTCTTCAAGGAGTTGGAGGGTGTCGACATCTACTCGGCGGCAGGCGTGGCCACGGCCTCGCTCATCAACGCCGTGAACGCCGGCAAGATCGACCGGAAGGCCACCGTGATGCTCAACATCACGGGCGGCGGCGAAGAGTTGTTCCAGGCCGACAAGGAGCTCTGGTACCTGAAGCCGAGCCACGTTTTCGGACTTGAACCCGATGCGGCGAACGTCGCCGAAGTCGTGGACTCGCTCTTCGAGAATAACTCGAAATAGCTGGTTGCAAAAAATTGGTATAGACAGTATTGCATATGTGAAGGATGGCGGTGTGCGGCTTCGGGGAGTCTCTCTCCGCAACCGTTGCCGCCATTTCTCATATCCTCTCAAAAACGACCGCGGAAGTCTTGCAGCCAACCTTCAAGTGGTCGTCTCATTCAATTATAAACCAAAACTTTAAAAACATGGAACACATCCAGAACGGACTGAACCCCTCAGCCCTGCGCTGGCGCCGCTGGAACCGCAAGGGCTGGTCGGCCTTTGCGAGCATGCGCCGCAGCGTATCCATCGGGGTACTCGCCGTCGGGATGTCGATTCTGATGCTCAGGACCCAGGGCGCGCAAGCGCAGCCGGCCGATACCTCCGCCGTCATAAAGACGCTGGAGATTCTCGAAGTCGGCGTCACGGGAAGCCAAACCGCTCCCACGCGCAACGCCCAGTCCTTCACTCCGCTCTTCGACCGGAAGAGTCAGGCCGCCGCGCCCGTGCAGACGCTGGAAGCAGCCCTGCGCCTCGCGCCTTCGGTCGACATCCGGGAACGCGGAGGAAAGGGCATCCAGGCCGACATCTCCGTACGCGGAGGCTCCTTCGACCAGACCATGATCCTGTTGAACGGGATCGACTTCTCCGACGCACGCACCGGGCACCAGTCCCATTCGCTGCCCGTCGACCTCGACTGCATCGCCGGCGTCGAACTCATTGACGGCGTGCCGGGCGTCGGGGCATACGCCGGGGCGGTGAACATCCGCACGGCACCGCTGCGTCCCACCTACCTGCGCTTCGAAGGCGCAGGAGGAGAGTACGGCTACGCCTACGCAAACCTCTCCGGAGCCGTCACCTCGGGACGTTTCTCTCTGCTCGGCGCCACATCGTACCGCCGCAGCGACGGCTACCGGCACAACACCGATTTCTCAAATTACAACGCCTACGTGCGCGCTACCTTCGACGGCGGGCGGGCAGGATACTTCGAGGCGCAGGCCGGATGGCAGAACCGCGACTTCGGGTCGAACGGCTTCTATGCCGCCTATAACCCCGAGCAGTGGGAGCGCACCGAAACGGCACTCGCCTCGCTGCGCTGGCAAAAGAGCGCCGGGCGGTTTGCCCTCGGGACCTCGGCCAGCTACCGCTGGAACTCGGACCGCTACGACTGGACCCGCGGCACCCCGATGAACCGCCACCAGACCGACAACGTCGGGGCCCGTCTCTGGGCCGACTGCAACACGGCGGCCGGCACGACCACCCTGGGCGGTGACTGGAGCTACAACCACCTGCTCAGCACAAACCTCGGGGAGGCATTGGATACGCCCGTCGGAGAGTACACCCACGGCACGGACCGGCATACGGGCAACCTCTGGCTGCGGCATGCCAAACGATGGCAACATTTCGATGCGGCGGCTTCGGCCGGAGTGAGCCTCACGCCCTACGGGACATCCGCCCTGTGGAACCTCTCGGCAGGGTGGCGCCCGACCGACGAATGGCACGTCGGCATCGGGGCCTGGCAGTCAATGCGCCTGCCGACCTTCACCGACCTCTATTACTCCTCCCCGGCGCAGATCAACAACCTGGACCTTATTCCGGAAAAGGCTGTCACATACAACATCAAGTCCAGCTACACGAAGGGACGATGGAGTGTGACGGCACAGCTCTACTACCGTACCGGGCGCGACATCATCGACTGGGTGTGGCGTCCCGAGATGGGCGACGACGGCAAGGGCCGCTGGCACTCCGAACAGGTCAGCCGACTCAATACCTTCGGAGCCGAAATCACGGGCGGATATACCGCGACAGAGGGTTTTCTGCGCCGTGCGACTCTTTCGTACGGATATGTCACCACCGACCGCAACAGCAACGTCATCGCCAAGAGTGCCATGGATTTCATGCGCCACAAAGCCGTTGCAACCGTGGAAACGCACTTCCTGCGCCGCATGTCATTCACCCTCACCGGGTCCATATACGACCGCAACGGCAGCTACACCTATTATCCCGTTGTAAACGATTCGTCGGTGAGCGAGGTGCGCGATTTCGAGCCCTACTTCCTGCTCGACGGGCGGCTGCAGTGGGAAAAAGGGTGGTGCCGGGTCTATGCCGACGTCACGAACATTACCGACACCCGATACTTTGACATGGGAGGAATCCCGCTTCCGGGAATCTGGTGCACGGCGGGCATTGTTCTGACTATCGGCAAATAAGAGGAATTTTCGTTCCGGGGCGGCAGGGCTGCAGCCGCCTGCGGATACGTTCAACATGCGTGCGGCGTGCGGAGCAATCCGTGCGCCGCACCTGTTTTTTCGGGGAAGAAGCCACACCCGCAACAACCGGGAATGCCGACAGAGAGCAGTCTCACCCGCGGGAATCTGGAAGGGTGGGGTTGGGAAGCAGTTATACCTTTACGGTAATGATGTCGTCCCACTCGGTGGTGTAGCTGCGCGAAAGGTGGTTGCGGTTCATCTTCAGCGGCTCGAAGCCCTGCGATGCCACGACAACCTTGTTACGCCCGTAAAGCCGGTTCGCAGCATCGACCGCCTGCATCAGTCGGGCGTGCTTCTCCCGGTCGACGGGATCGAAAAGATCACGCTGTGTCCCGTCCTTCGCCAGGAGTTCCGAGAGGATTACCCCCGCCTTCTTGTACCCGTATCCGGAGCGGAAAATACGCCGCAGGGCCGCAGTGGCCAGCGGGACCAGCTCCAGCGTGTCGTCAGTCGGAATGGGCGGGCGCACGGTCTCGCTCTCGAAGTATTGCGGGAGGTCCTCGCGGTGGCGGTTGGTGAAGATGTAGACCGTCAGTTCGGCACACAGTTCCCTCTCACGCCGCAGCTTCTCGGCGCACATCGAGGCGAAGGTCGCCACACAGGTATGCAGGTCGTCGAGCGACGTCAGTTCGTGGGCGAAGCTCCGCGACACGGAGATCTGCTGCCGTGCCTGCGGGGCACTCTCGAAGTCGATGCACGCCTCGCCCTGCAGTTCGCGCCACGTGCGCAGTCCCGTGATGTTCATCCGCGCACGCACCCACGAGGCATCTTTCCGCGTAAAGTCCCAGGCGGTACGGACACCCGCCGCCTGCAACATCCGCCGGTGGCGCCGCCCGACGCCCCAGACCTCCTCGATCGGAAAGCGCCGCAGCACCTTCTCGATGTCCTCGGGACGGTACATGAGGCACGCCCCGTGCAGTTTGGGATACTGTTTGCAGAGTTTCGAAGCGATCTTCGCCAAGGTCTTTGTCGGCGCCATGCCGATGCTCACCGGGATGCCCGTATCGCGCCGAACGGTACGGCTGATGCGGTGTCCCAGAGCGTCGAGCTCCCCGAGCGGAATGCCCCGCAGGTCGAGAAACGCCTCGTCGATGGAGTAGACCTCGGCCGCCGGGACCATGCGGCGGAGGGTCGAGATGACTCGCCGCGACATGTCGCCGTAGAGGATGAAGTTGCTCGAAAAGACCGCCACATCGTGCCGCTCGACCAACTCGCGGATCTGAAAGAAGGGGTGCCCCATGCGGATGCCGAGCGCCTTGGCTTCGTTCGAGCGCGCAATGACGCAGCCGTCGTTGTTCGACAGCACCACGACCGGGCGTCCGTTCAGCTCGGGACGAAAAACCCGCTCGCACGAGGCGAAGAAGTTGTTGCAGTCACAAAGTCCGTACATGGGCATTGGGGCACATGCCGCCGGAAAGGGCGGGCGTCAGAGTTTCTGAATCGAATAGGTCACTACACCCCAGACTGCAAATTCGTCGTCGGGGCGGATTTCGATCGGGCGGTAGCGGTCGTTGGCCGGCATCAGCACAACCCGCCGCCCGTCGGTCTTCACTCGCTTGAGGGTGAACTCCCCGTCGAGGAAACAGACCGCAATACAACCGTCGTAGGGTTCAATGGATTTGTCGACGACCAGCAGGTCGCCGTCATGGATGCCGGCATCCTTCATCGACTCACCCGAGACACGGGCAAAAAAGGTCGAGGCAGGGTTGCGTACCAACGTGCGGTTCAGGTCGAGCGAAGGTTCCAGAAAATCCTCGGCCGGCGAGGGAAATCCCGCCGACACACGACTCGAAGCCATCGGCACGGCAACCTCCGAGGTGGTGTCGGGGGTGATGATCCGAAGGAGCAGGTCGTCTTTTTCGTTTTCCATCGTTCGCAGGGTGTTTTCGGATACAAAGATGCAAAAAATATTCCCCGGTTGTCCCCGCCGGCCCTTCACAGCGGGCAAAAAAACGGCAGTCGCAAGACTGCCGCACGATGCTCAGTACGCGAAAACCAGCTCGATGGGGTAGTGATCCGAAATGTACGGAACGCCGTAATTGCCGTCGAGCGTCCGGAATTCCAGGCACTTCAGTCCGCCACGGAAGTAGAGGTGGTCGATAACGATCGAACTCGGGGCCGAGCCGAAGCCGTTGAACGTCCCCTTGTGGTCGCTCTTGGGGGCCATCGCACGCGCCGACTTCATGTAGCGGGTCAGCGGTTTGAAGATCGGGCTGTCGACCGGCGTGTTGAAATCCCCGCCGGCAATGACCGGGCTCTTCCCGACCAGCGCACGGATGCGCGCGACCAGCAACTTGATCCCCTCTTCGCGGGCAACCTCGCCCATGTGGTCGAGGTGCGTATTGAAATAGAAGAATTCCCGGCCCGTCTCCCGGTCGCGCAATTCGACCCACGTCGCCGTACGGTTGCAAGCACCGTCCCACCCCCGCGACACCTCGTCGGGCGTCTCGCTGAGCCAGAAAGTGCCGCTGTCGAGCAATTCGAAACGCGACGTGAGGTAGTAGATCGCCATCGTCTCGCCCTCCTCGGCTCCGTCGTCGCGTCCGACCCCCACACGCGCATATTGCGGGCATTCGGAGTCGATGTACTGCAACTGGTCGAGGTACGCCTCCTGCACGCCGAAGAGATCGGGAGCCTCCTCACGGAGCATCCGCACCGTGGCCGGGCGGCGTTTTTCCCAGGCGTTGGGGCCGTCCTGCGCCCGGCCGTTGCGCAGGTTGTAGGAGATCAGCTTGATCGTCGCGGCCCCGTCGTCCGCACGGGCCGGTAGCCAGCTCCCCGCAACAAGCAGCAGAGCCGCAAATAGGAATCGTTTCATAGCGTCTCGTCGGAAAATATTTCACCAAAGACAAAGGTACGAAAAACCCGGCATACGAACGCCTGTTTGCCGCATTTTTTATGGCGCTTTTCTCTGATAATCAAAAAAACGCGTGAATAGGGCCTCCCGTACCGGCCCTATATTACGCGGTTTTCCCGGTATGCCTTTGCTCGTACCCCGTCGTTTTTTTATTCAAAAAAATGGCCGTACGGAAAATCAATCCATCCATTTTTACTATATTTGTTACGTTTGAGAACAACAGAGAGGCTTGCTATGAGGAAATTTCTACTTTTATTATTGGGTTGGATGCTGCCGACCGGTCTGGCAGCCCAACAATACGACGTCGCAGGCCGTGTGCTGAGGCAGGGGACCGAGACACCGATCGGCCAGGCCGTCATCGAACTTCCGGATGCCGGGCTCTGGGCCGTGGCCGACAGCGAAGGCAACTTCTCGGTGAAAAACGTCCCGGCAGGGAAAACCGTGTTTTCCGTATCGTGTCTGGGATATGTGACGACATTGACCGAGGTGGAGGTTCGCAGCAACATGGACTCGCTGCGACTGTACGCCCCCGAAGACAACCTCAAGCTCGAAAGCGTTGTCGTAACAGCCCGGGAATCCACGAATGCCATGGCCACGTCACGAACAATCGAGGGGAATGCCATCAACCACCTGCAGATGGTCAATGTCTCGGATATTTCGTCGTTGCTCCCCGGCGGGAAAACCGTCAATCCGGACCTGATGACCAACAACGTCTTCTCACTCCGCGATGGAGGATCGAAAGTAGGAAACGCAGCCTTCGGAACCGCCGTCGAGGTGGACGGCGTGCGGCTGTCGACCAACGCCTCGTTCGGAGAGCTCTCCGGCGTCAGCACACGCAATATCGCCTCGACAGCCATCGAGTCGGTAGAAATCGTGACGGGCGTCCCCTCGGCCGAGTACGGTGATATTTCGTCAGGTATGGTGAAAATATCAACCCGCAAGGGGCGCACCCCCTACATGCTGGTACTCTCGACCAACCCCCGGACCAAGCAGATGTCCGCATCGAAGGGCTTCGACCTCGGAAACGACCGCGGCGTGCTCAACAGCAACGTCGAATACACCCAGGCAACGAAAAACCCCACGTCGCCCTATACCTCCTATTCCCGAACGGGACTGTCGCTCAACTATCAGAACACCTTTGCCAAAGTGCTGCGATTCGACCTGGGAGTGGCGGCCAATATCGGCGGCATGAACTCCGAGGACGATCCCGACGCGCAGGTCGGCGAGTGGGAAAAGGATCGCGACAATACATTGCGCGCCAATACGTCGCTCAAATGGCTGCTCAACCGCAAAGCCATCACGAACGTGGAGTTCGACGCCTCGGTCAACTTCGCCGACAACCTCCTGCGCAAGCATACCTACAACAGCTCTGCGACCATGAGCCCCGCGGTGCACGCCGAAGAAGAGGGGTATTTCTTCTCCGACCTGCTCCCGACAACCTACTACACGACCCAGTGCGTCGACTCCAAGCAGCTCGACTATGCCGCCAACCTCAAGGCAACCTGGGTCCGCAGCTGGGGCGACATCCATAGCAGCGCCAAGGCTGGATTGTCGTGGCGCGCCGACGGCAATGTCGGCCAGGGCGCCTATTACGAAAAACCCGCCCTGGCTCCGAACGGCTACCGGCCCCGTCCATACACCGACATCCCCTACATGCATAACTTCGCCGCCTATATCGAAGAGACGCTCACGCTTCCCGTAGGGGGGGGGAATGTGCAGCTGATGGCCGGATTGCGCGGTGAAAAAACATTCATCAAGGGCAGCCGTTATGACAAGACGCAAAGCCTCTCCCCGCGTCTGAACCTCAAATACAACATCACCGACTGGCTGACCATCCGAGGAGGGTGGGGCATCACCGAAAAACTGCCCTCGTTCAACATCCTCTATCCCGACCCCAGCTACCTTGACACGCGCACATACGGCGTGGCGTACAATGACCAGGTCCTCTACGTCTACCACACGCGGCCCTATGAGATCATGTACAACCCCGACCTGCTCTGGCAGCGCAACCGCAATGCAGAGGTCGGTGTCGATCTGCGGATCGGCGGCACGTCGATCTCGCTCGTCGGCTACTTCAACCGCACCAAGCATCCCTACGAACTCTCGAACGAATACGAGCCCTATACCTATCGGATAAGCTCGCTGCCTACGGAAGACCCCGACGGCAATGCATTCACCATGCCGTCCAACCCGCTCTTCAAGGTCGACCACCAGACAGGGCAGATGTTCATCCGCGACGCCGACAACATGGCGCAAGGATGGATTCCCATGACCGGAACCGACAGGAAAACCTTCGTGCGGAACATCTACCAGAGCAACGGCTCGCCCGTCGACCGCATGGGTCTGGAGTTCGTCGTGGACTTTCCCGAAATCACCCCCTTACGTACGCAGCTGCGTCTCGACGGCGCGTACGGCTACACGAAGTACGTCAACGAAGGCGAAGCCTGGTACTATCCCGCCACCTCCACGGGCGGAACGTTCTATCCCTATGTGGGAATCTATGCCGACAACGGCGGTGCGTCGAACATCACCTACAACGGAGCCAAGACCCACAACCTCGACATGAACCTTACGGCAACGACCCATCTGCCGTCGATCCGCATGATCATCACCCTGCGCCTCGAGGCTGCGCTGATCCGCCGCTCGCAGCGCCTCTCGGAGTACAACGGTAAGGAGTACGCCTTCAATGTCGACGAAGACCGCAAGCCCATCGGAGGCAGCATCTACGACGGAAACAGCTACACGGCCATCTGGCCCATTGCCTACCTCGACCAGGACGGCGTGCGCCACCCGTTCACCGAGGCCGAGAAGAACAACTCGGAGTTCGGGTCGCTGCTGCTGCGCTCGTCGAACGTCTACACCTACAACGAGGATGGCTACGACCCCTATTTCTCGGCCAACCTGAGCGTCACGAAGGAGATCGGCGACCATGTCTCGATTTCGTTCTACGCCAACAACTTCACCAATTCGCGTCCGTTTATGAGGTCCTACGCCACGGGGATCAAGACGGTCTTTACCCCCGCTTTCTACTACGGACTCACGGTACGCATCAAATTCTGACGAACGATGAAAAAGCTGACAATCTATCTGCTCGCATTGCTTTCGGCGGCCTGTACGTCGTTCGAAAGAGACCCCTACGGGGACTCCGTCCGCACGCTGGACGTGACGGTCGTCTATCCCGAAGCCTACGCCGACTTCCTGCGCGCCGGGGTCGACGTCACGCTCTCCGACCGCAACTCCGGGAATGTCTACACGTCCCAGACCAACGCTCAGGGCGCAGCCGAGTTCCGCGTGTCGGCCGGGCATTACAGACTCTCGGTGCTCGACATGGCCAGTGACGAGGCCGTATTCAACGGCTCGGTCGAGCTGGTCGACCTCTCGAAGGAGAGCCGTTCGCTCTCGGTAGAGCTCGGCTTCTCGAAACCCGGGACGATCATCATCAAGGAAATCTACTCCGGAGGGTGCCCCGAGGACCCGCCCGCAACCGGGAAATACACCGATGACAAGTACATCATCCTGCACAACAACTCCTTCGAGACACAGTATCTCGACGGACTGTGCTTCGCGACCGTCGCCCCCTACAACTCCTCCACGGCAAACAATCCCTGGATCTCTACCGACCCCACGGGCAACATCGTCTTCCGGGAGTATGCCGCCATTCCCGACTGTATCTGGCAATTTCCCGGCTCGGGAACCGATTTCCCGCTGGCTCCGGGCGAGGATGCCGTGATCGCCTATTACGGCGTCGACCACACGGCGACCTATTCGCAGTCGGTGAACCTCAATCGCAAGGGCTATTTCGTCCTCTACGACCTGTTGCTTTATCCGGGCAATACGACCCATCCCACGCCCGCTCCCGGCGACCAGATCGACGAGGCCCACTACATGAAAGTGCTCAAAAAGACCGGCAAGAGTTCGGCCATAGTCTATGTAATTTCGAACGACTCCCCGGCGATCATCATCTTCCGGGCCCCCGATGGGTACGATCTGGAGGGCTATTTGGCCACCATGGAGTCCGAAATACTGCTATCATCCATCACCTACTCGAAAGTACCCTGGGAATGGGTCATCGACGGGGTAGAGGTGGTTGACAAAACCGGCGCCTCGCGGACCAAACGACTCCGCACCGACATAGACGCCGGGGCCGTCGAGTTCTCGGCCATGTCCCAGGGACATACGCTCCACCGCCGGCTCAACGAAGCCACCACCGCTTCGGCCGGAATCGACATCTACTACGATACCAACAACTCGTCGAACGACTTTTACGAGCGGGAGACACAATCGCTGCGTGAGGAGTTATGAAACAGACGCTGACCCTTTTGATGCTGATTGCCGCTACGGCAGCCGTGGCGCAGGAACGTTTCGAACAGACGGAGCGTCGCAATCCCTGGAATGCCTCGGTCAATGCCGCCGGAATCCGCCAGGATTCCCTGACGCACTCCTATGCCGAAGCCTACTTCACCAAGGAGAACGGCGGCATGATCGACCACTCGGCCTCGGACAACAGCTGGAACGCCGGCGTGCGCACGGAGTCGATCCGCCACCTGCAGCGGATCTCGTTCGCCGGAGGATTCAACTATGACTACTTCGACGGCCGCAACATGTGCGGCTCGATATTCACCGTGCCGGGATTCTATCCGGTCGACATTCTCGAGTTCACCCCCGGGCGCAAAATCCGGGAAAGCTACAACTTCCGCGCAGCCCTCTCGGCCGAACTCTCCGACCGCTGGCTCGCCGGGATCAACGCCTCGTTCGACGCCCGCAACTACGCCAAGCGCAAGGACCTCCGGCATAAAAATACGCGGCTCGACTTCGAATTCTCGCCCGGCATCATGTACCGCGCCGGGAAATTCGCCGTGGGCGCCGCCTATATCGTAGGTGTCGACAACGAAAAGATCGAGGCCGAGGAGATCGGATCGACCCCCGAGTCCTACATGGCTTTCTTCGACCGCGGGTTGCGCTACGGATCGCTGCAGCTCTGGGAGAGCAACGACCTGCACCTGACCACCTCCGGCGTCACGGGATTCCCCGTGCGCGAGTCGACACAAGGGGCTGCCCTGCAGCTGCAATACGGCCCGTTGTTCGTCGACGCCGCCTACCGCTACCGCCAGGGACACACGGGCGAGGGCGGGACGATCTGGCACGAGTTCGACTCCCATGGCGTGACGGCCAATGCCGTGCTGTCGCTCGGGACGTTCCAAAACCGTCACTTCGTCCGGGCAGGGGTCGACTGGCAGATGCTCGACAACCGGGAAAACATCATCACGTATGAGAATATCAACGGTGTCACCACGCCCTTCATCCACGGTTCGACACCCATCTTCGGACGTCGGAGCCTCGACCTGAACGGCGAGTACGAATGGATGACCGACCGGATGGACTGGCGCGTGGGGTTGACCTTCACACAGCTCAACCGCGAGTCGACACTGATGTATCCCTGCACCCGGGAGCAAAAGCTGCACTACACGATGGTGTGGACATCGCTCCTGTACCGCTTCGGAAAATGGGAGGTCTCTTTCGCGGCCGATTTCCGCAAGGGCGGGTTCCGCGAGTTGGAGAGTCAAGGCGATGCCCCGGCAATCCCCGGGGAGTATCCGACGCAGTTGACCGAATATTACAACTACGACAACGAATATCTCACCGCGTCGCGGATCGGCGCCGGCGCCGGCGTGCGACGCAACATCCATCGGTTTTATGTCGACCTCACGGCCCGTTACGAGCACGGTTTCGACCTTTCATACGTCGCCCAACCCAACCGGGTTGCCGCGACACTCAGCATAGGTTGCAATTTTTAATTCCTAAACCCGCATATATATGAAAAGAGTTCTGACTTTCGCAGCCCTGGCCACAATCCTGGCAAGCTGCTCGACGAAGGAAGAGGGCGCCACGGGCCCGATGCCGGTGACAATCGACCCCACGATCACGCGTGTGACCGAGGTGGACTTCGAGACCAACGACGCTATCGGCGTGAACATCAGCACCGCACAGGGGGCCTTCGTCACCAACCGGAAATTCATCTTCAACGACGAGAAGAAGTTCGTCGGCGAGGAGACGCTGATCTGGTACGAGGACGTAAACGCTCCCGCCACCTTCTTCGCCTACTATCCCCATACGGAGCAGAATCCCGCGGAGTTTACGGTGACGGCCAACCAGAACGGCGACGGCTACTTCGCCTCAGACCTGCTGACCGCCAGCAAGGAGGGCGTCTATCCGCAGAAGGCCCCCGTCAGTCTGACCTTCCAGCATAAAATGGCCCGCCTGATCCTTACGGTCGTGAATGATACGGATTTCCCGGTGACGGACCTGGTGGTGACCGGAGCCATCGGCTCGGCCACGATCGACGGCACGAAGAATACGGTGACGGTCAAGAGCGACGCCGCAGCGGTGGACATCACTGCCCGTGAGGTGACCCCCGGGGTGAAATACTACGCCCTGGTGGTTCCGCAGTCGGCCAAGCTCAGCGTGACGGTGACCACCGCCGAAGGGACCCGTTCGCAAAGCTACACGGAAACCGAGCTGGTCGGCGGCAAGAGCTATCCGATGACCGTGCGCGTGATGCCGGCCAACATGGAACTCGCCATGGAGGGTCCGATCGACGCCTGGGAGGAGGCCTCCGAAATCCCGACCGAAGGCCAGGGTTCGAGCGAACCCGCCACGTTGGAATATGGCGGCGTGAAGTACAAGATCGTCACGCTCAAGACGGGACAGACATGGATGGCCGAGAACCTGCGCTACGTGCCCGATGGCAAGACCCCGTCGAGCGATCCTACGGATAAGAATGGCGTATGGAATCCGTGTGATCTCAATTCAACGGTCGATCCGTCGCTTGTGGAGAAGAACGGACTGCTCTACAGCTATCCCATTCTGTTGGGTATCGAAGGCGGGGAACTTACCGCAGAGAATTACAACCAGTATGAGGGAGCCCAGGGCATCTGCCCCGACGGATGGCATATCCCGACCGAGGCAGACTGGTCGCTTTTGATGGCTGCAAACTCGCCATATTACGACAGCGAACAACAATCCGCCGCC
>DXGO01000130.1 GCA_019113885.1 Candidatus Alistipes intestinipullorum
ATCGTCCTCTACTACATCTTCGTGCTCTTGCCGCCCGACCTGTGGGGCAGTGCCGAGGCGTGGAAGGAGAACCTGCTGCTGAGCCGTTTCGCTGCGCCGACTTCGGCCGGCATCCTCTTCACGATGCTCGCGGCCCTGCACCTGAAGCGGAGCTGGATCTACCGCAAGATCCAGGTGTTGGCGATCTTCGACGACCTGGACACCATCCTGCTGATGATCCCGCTGCAGATTCTGATGATCGGACTCAAGTGGCAGATGCTGGCCATCGTCGCGGTGGTCACCGTGCTGCTGGTCATCGGATGGCGGTGGCAGGCGACGTGGAACGTCCGGCAGGAGTGGTGGCGGATTCTGGGCCTTTCGGTGGCGGTCTGCGCCGTGACGCAGGGGCTCTACCTGGCGACGTCCTACTGGTTCGGGCACGACGACAGCATCCATATCGAGGTGCTGCTCCCGGCCTTCGTCGTGGGCATGCTTATGAAGCACCGCCACATCGATACCCCGACCGAACACCGCGTGGCAACGGGCATCTCGTTCCTCTTCATGCTGCTCGTGGGTCTGAGCATGCCGCTGGTGACCGGTGTCGGCGCCACGGGGGCCACGGACCCCGCCGAAGCCGCCGCATCGGTGACCGCCTCGCAGCCGATGATGCCGTGGGGAATCCTGGTGCTGCACGTCGTGGCCGTCTCGGCCCTCTCGAACCTCGGCAAACTGGTGCCGCTCCTCTTCTACCGCGACCGTTCGCTGAGCGAGCGCCTGGCGCTATCGGTCGGCATGTTCACCCGTGGCGAGGTGGGGGCCGGCGTGATCTTCATCGCCCTGGGGTACAACCTCGGAGGCCCGGCGCTCATCATCTCTGTGCTGACCATCGTGCTGAACCTCATCCTCACGGGCGGATTCGTAGTGTGGGTCAAGCACCTCGCACTGCGCAACGCGACGCCCGACGCGGAGGAGGCAGCGCCCGACACGGCGGCCTGCTGACGGACTCCGCGTTCCGAAAACAGAAGCGGGATGCAGCACGACGGCTGCATCCCGCTTTTCCTTTCTGGATCGCCGTTACCGCATGAGCACCGACGAGTCGCCGTAGCTCAGAAAACGGAACCCGTGGCCGAGGGCATAGTCGTAGATGCGGTGCCAGTCGTCTCCGACGTAGGCCGAAACCAGCAGCAGCAGGGTCGACTTGGGCTGGTGAAAGTTCGTCACGATGCGCTCCACGATGCGGAACCGGTAGCCCAGCGGGGTGATCATGATCTGCGTCGCAGTCTTCAGCCGGTCCATTCCCTCACGGTCCATCCACGTGAGCAGGTCGGACAGCGCCTCGCGCCCGGTGTAGTCGGCCGGAATGTCGTAGAGTTCCCATTGCCCGATCACGCGCTCCGGTGAGGCACTCCCCTCCTGGCGGATGCGCCACGCCAGGGCCGGCAGCGATTCGAGCGTCCGCACGGAGGTGGTTCCCACGGCGGTGATGTGCCCCCAATGCTCGAGCAGCCGGGCCAGCGTCGTGCGACGTACCTCGAAGTGCTCGGTGTGCATCGGATGCTTCGCCGCATCCTCGTCCTTCACGGGGAGGAAGGTCCCGGCGCCGACGTGGAGCGTCACCTCCTCGAAGGCGAACCCGCGTGCCTTCATCTCCTCGATCAACGTGGGGGTGAAGTGCAGTCCGGCGGTCGGGGCGGCCACCGAACCCTCGAACTTCGAGTAGACGGTCTGGTAGCGCGTGTTGTCGATCTCCTGGCTCTCGCGGTTGAGGTAGGGCGGGATGGGGATGCGCCCGAGCGCTTCGAGCAGCTGCCCGAAGGTCATCGGCGCCGTCCACTCGAAACGCACCGTGCATTCGCGTCCGCGGTCCTCCACGATCCAAGCCCGTAGGTAGCAGGCCTGCCCCTCGTGTTCGAAGTTGATCTCGACATACCCCTCCTTCCACTTCTTGCGGTTGCCCACGATGCACGACCATTCGCAGGAGCCCGTCACGGCGAAGGCGCGTTCGTAGTCGGCCGGTGCGTGCGGTTCGAGGCAGAAGACCTCGATGCGCGCTCCGGAGGGCTTGTGCATGATGATGCGTGCGCGGATCACCTTCGTGTTGTTGAACACGAGCAGGTCGCCTGCGGGCAGCACGTCGCCGATATCGGCGAAATGCCGTTCGGAAATCTCCCCCGCGCGGTAGACGAGCAGTTTCGAGGCGCTGCGTTCGGCAAGGGGGAATTTGGCGATGCGCTCCTCGGGCAGGTCGTAATCGAAGCGGTTGATGTCGATATGTCGTTCCATTTTTGCCTGAAATTGTGCGGCAAAGTTACTATTTTTTGTAACTTTGCGTCGCATAACGCAAAAAAGAAAGCTATGAAGACCGATTTCCTGGTTATCGGTTCCGGCGCGGCGGGCCTGTCGTTCGCGCTGAAGGCCGCCGCTCACGGGCATGTCACCATTGTGACCAAGGGCGAAATGCAGGAGTGCAACACCAACTATGCCCAAGGGGGCATCTGCTCAGTGACCTACGCTCCCGACACCTTCGAGAAACACATTCACGATACGCTGGTCTGCGGCGCGGGCAAATGCGACGAGGCGGCCGTCGAACTGGTCGTACGCCGGGCTCCGGAGCTGATCGCCGACCTGATCGCCTGGGGAACTCGTTTCGACAAGACGCCCGACGGGCGCTTCGAGCTCAACCGCGAGGGTGGGCACTCGGAACATCGGATCCTTCACCACGAAGACCTCACGGGCGCCGAGATCGAACGGGCCTTGGTGGAGTCGGTGCGCCGGCACCCCGACATCACGGTGCTCGAGCACCACTTTGCCATCGACCTGCTGACGCAGCACCATCTCGGGGAGTTCGTCACGCGCCACACGCGCGGTCTGGCCTGCTTCGGGGCCTACGTCCTCGACCTCGACACCAATGAGATCGAGACCATCCTGTCGAAATTCACCATCGTGGCCACGGGCGGCTGCGGCAACATCTACTCGTCGACCTCGAACCCCGTGGTGGCAACGGGCGATGGCATCGCCATGTGCCACCGTGCCAAGGCCATCACCGAGAACATGGAGTTCATCCAGTTCCACCCCACGACGCTCTACAACCCCGCCGAGAAGCCCAATTTCCTCATCACGGAGGCGATGCGCGGCTTCGGGGCAATCCTGCGCCTGCCCGACGGCACGGAGTTCATGGACAAGTACCACCCGATGAAGTCCCTGGCGCCGCGTGATGTCACGGCACGCGCCATCTACCGCGAGATGACGCGCCTGGGCATGGACTACGTCTACCTCGATGTTACGCACAAGGATCCCGACTCGGTCCGGAGTCACTTCCCGAATATCTACGAGAAGTGCCTCTCGATCGGCATCGACATCACGAAACAGTGGATTCCGATCACCCCGGCGGCGCACTACTGCTGCGGCGGCGTCCGGGTCGACACCAACGGCCAGACCTCGATCAAGCACCTCTATGCTCTGGGCGAGACCTCCTGCACGGGGCTTCACGGCGCCAACCGCCTGGCCTCGAACTCGCTGATCGAGGCGGTGGTCTATGCCGACCAGGCGGCCCGTCATACGGCGTCGCTTATCGACAAGGTCGACTTCCAGGAGGGGATTCCCGACTGGGATTTCGAGGGCACGCAGCACACCGAGGAGATG
>DXGO01000131.1 GCA_019113885.1 Candidatus Alistipes intestinipullorum
TCGACGGCCGGCGAGGTGAGGAACTCCACCCGCTTGGGGAGGTACATCACCAGCCCGTTGGACTGGAAGTTCTCGGGGTGCATGACGAAGGGCAGGCGCATCGGGCCGTGGCGGAATCCGTAGCCGATCGAAGGGCGTACGGCCTCGATGTAGCGGAGCGTGCGGTGCGCGATGCCCGCCACCGTATCGGGGTAGAGAATCCGCACGTCGGGCGTACGGATCGACGACCACTTCTGCGGAGGGTCCGAGCCCCAGGTATAATATTGGGCCGCGGCGCGCTCGGCCAGGCACACCGTGCAGATCGTTGCGAGGAGTAGAAGCAGTCTGCGCACCTCAGGAACCGGCTTTTTTGCAGCGGTAGCCGCTGCGCAGGAGAATATCGACGACCCGGTCGCGGTGGTCGCCCTGAATGATGATCTCGCCCTCCTTCACCGAACCGCCCACGCCGCAGCGCGTCTTGAGCAGGCGCGCCAGTGCCTCCAGGTCGTCGCTGCGCCCCACGAAGCCCCGCACGAGGGTCACCTGCTTGCCACCCCGCTGCTTGCGGTCGAGCCACACGCGCAACTCCTGCTGCGCGGCAGGCAGGGTCTCGGGCTCGGGCTCCTCGTCCGTACGGTATTGGAAGTCGGGATTGGTCGAGTAGACCATCCCCAGACGCGATTTCCAGTCGTTATCCGCCATAATGTGTTCAAATTGTTGAAATATAACGTCCGAAAGCAGACGATATTTTGCACAAAAATACGAAAATTTCTATCTTTGTTTGCGTATGGCAAGGAAGTTCCGCGAAAAACTCCGCAAGGTCAATCCCTTCTCGCATCCAGAGACACTCGACCAACTGCCCCGGCCGCTCCCGGCGAATCCTGAGCAGCGGCTCGTGAAGGTCTATGTCGAGGGGTACGAGGACGTCGCCTTCTGGCGCGGCATCTTCGACCACTTCCAAAATCCCTACCTGCGCTTCGAAATCTCCGTACCCGACCGGGGCGACCTGCCCAAAGGCAAGAAGGTGCTCCTCGGCACAATCCCCCAGTCGTCGGAGGAGCTGCTGCTCTGCGTGGACTCGGACTTCGACTACCTCTTCGCCGGGCGCACCGAGCAGTCGAAGGAGGTCCTCGGCGCACGCTACATGTTCCATACCTACGCCTACGCCACCGAAAACTACCTCTGCTACGCCCCCTCGCTGCACAACGTCTGCGTCAAGGCGACGAAAAACGATACGCGCATCTTCGACTTCGTGCGCTTCATGCACGACTACTCCTGCACGATCTATCCGCTCTTTGTATGGTACGCCTTCTCGGCGCAGCTCGCCACGGAAAACGTCTTCCGCCTGATCGACTTCAAGGCCTCGGTACGCCTGGGGTACCTCGAAATCGAGGAGAACGGCGCCAAGACCCTCGAATGGCTGCGGCGCAACGTCGAGAAACGCGAGAAACTCCTCCGGCAGCGCAACCCGAAGATGGTCGAGCCGATGAAACGCTTTGAGGAGCAGTTGCGCGAACGCGGCGTGCGGCCCGAAAACACCTATCTCTTCATGCACGGCCACACGCTCATGGACAACGTGGTGATGATCCTGCTCAACTCCGTGTGCGAGAAGCTGCGGGCCATGTCGATCGCGCGCATCACGGCCTCGCAGAAACAGGGCGTGGCGCTCAAGAACGAGATGTCAAACTATAACAACTCGCTGCGTTCGATCCGCGACGTGCTGCTCGACAACGAGAACTACACCAAATGCCCGCTCTACAAGCGGTTGCAGCGCGACATCGAACGCTATATCGCCCGTACGATCCTCGAGATGAAACGTTCGGGACAGATCAAGGAGAAGTCGGTCTTCGGCATCCTCCACCGCATCCGGCAAGGGTTGGAATAACCCGATTCGCAAAAAAGCGGCGCCCTGCACGGGGCGCCGCTTTCCGTTACGTCCGAATCCGGCCTGTAGTCCCCTTCCGACCGCCTATCCGCGCTTGCGTACCACGCGCACCGTCGACTGCGTGGCCTGGCGGATGAAGACCTGCGGCCCGCGGGCATAACGCCGCCACAGCTCCTCCGTATAGCCACGCACGGTGAGCAGCTCCATCTCCTCGGCCTTCATCACGTCGAAGCCCGCCTCGCGCAGCGCCTCGACCGCCTCGTCGATGTGCCACGAATTGTCGACGCAGAGGCTCAGGTTCACGGCCGAGTTGTGGATCAGGTTCGCCTTGATGCGGTAACGCTCCAGCAGCGAGAAGATCGTGGCGAATTTCTCCTCCAGCACGAACGAGAAGTCGCGCGAACGGATCGTCAGCAGCACCTGGTCCTTCTTCAGGATGAGGATCGGCACCTCAACCGGCGCCGAGAGGCCGCGGATTACCGTCCCGGGCTTGCGCTTGTCGCCGAAAGGCCGCACATAGAGCGGAATATTCTTGTTCTGCAGCGGCTTGATCGTCTTCGGGTGGATGATCTGCGCCCCGCTGTAGGCCAGCTCAATGGTATCGAGGTAATTCAGTTCGGCGATCCGTACGGCATCGGGGAAGATCTTCGGGTCGGCGTTCAGCACACCGTCGACATCTTTCCATACCGACATCGACTCGGCGTCCAAGATGTTGGCCACCACCGCGGCCGAGTAGTCCGACCCTTCGCGTCCAAGGGTCGTGGTCGTACCGTCGGGAGCCCCGCCGATAAATCCCTGGCCCACGAAGATCGTCTCGCCGCATCCCTCCAGCGCCGCCTTCAGGCGCGGTGCCGACGCCTCGATATCGACCCCGGCATCCTTGTGGCGCTGTTCGGTGAGGAAGCAGCGGCGCATGTCGATCCAGCGGTTCGGTACCCCGGCATAATTGAGGTATTCGGAGATGATCGTCGTCGAGACCAACTCGCCATAGGCGACAATGGTGTCGTACCACAACTCGGCGTCCGAAGCCTCGTAGCGGGTTTCGGAGGCCACCTTCTCCAGTTCGTCGAAGAGCGCGTCGACGGCCGGCAACCGCTTCGGGCCATGCCACAGGTCGTCGATAATCTCCGCGTGATAGGTGCGCAGGGTGTCGATGTGCTCCTTCGAGAGGGCCTTGTCGCCCTTTTGCAACCCTTCGAACACCTTTTCCAGGGCGTTGGTCGTCTTGCCCATGGCCGAGACGATGATGAACAGGTGTTGCTCATCGTCGATGATTTTGCGCAGATTTCTCACGCCGTCGGCATTCCGCACCGAGGCGCCTCCGAATTTGTAGACCTTCATGTCGATATGTTCAAAATAATTAACCTAACCTAAACCTTGGCCGCAACCGCCCTGCCGGCATCCGCTCCGGGACACCGGCAGCACGATGCGGGTCTCTATTTGACCGCCTTGTAGGGCACGCCGATGTTCTGGAACAGGAACGCATACATGTCCGCAGCCTCGTCGATGCGCTTCGAGGTCGGTTTCCCGGCTCCGTGGCCCGCGTTCGAATCGATGCGGATCAGCACCGGGGCGTCACCCGCCTGGCAATGCTGCATCGTCGCGGCGAACTTGAACGAGTGCGCCGGGACGACGCGGTCGTCATGGTCGCCCGTCGTGACGAGCGTCGCGGGATAGGCAACCCCCTCCTTGATGTTGTGCAGCGGCGAATACTTATAGATGTAGGAGAACTGCTCCTCGTTCTCCGACGAGCCGTACTCCACGACCCAGCCCCAGCCGATCGTGAACTTGTGGAAACGCAGCATGTCCATCACGCCGACCTGCGGCAGGCAGACGGCATAGAGGTCGGGGCGCTGCACCTCGCAGGCGCCGACCAGCAGGCCGCCGTTCGAACCGCCGTTGATGGCCAGCCGCTCCGACGAGGTGTACTTCTCGGCGATGAGGTACTCGGCCGCCGCGATGAAGTCGTCGAAAACATTCTGCTTGTTGGCGAGCATACCGCCCTTGTGCCACTCCTCGCCGTATTCCGAGCCGCCGCGCAGGTTGGCCACACAGTAGATGCCGCCCTGCTCGACGAACATCAGCGCCGAGGGGTTGAAGCCGGGAGTCATGTTGATCTGGAAGCCCCCGTAACCATAGAGCAAGCAGGGGTTCTTGCCGTCGAGCTTCATGTCCTTGCGGTGGGTGATGAACATCGGCACCTGCGTACCGTCCTTCGAGGGGTAGAAGACCTGCTCGGTGACGTAGAGCGAGGGATCGTACGACACCTCCGGGGCTTTGTAGAGCGACGTCTCGCCCGAGGCGATGTCATAACGGTAGATCGTCGCCGGAGAGGTATAGTTGGCCAGCGAATAGTAGAGTTCGGTATCCTCCTTCTTGCCGTCGAAACCGCTCACCGTGCCGATGGCCGGGAGTTCGACACGCCGCACCAATGTGCCGTCATAGCCATATTGCGCCACCTGCCCGTGGGCATCCTCCAAGTAACCGGCAAAGAGATAGCCACCGGCCGTACCGACCCACTCCAGCAGGTCCTCGCTCTCGGGAATCACCGTCTCGGGTTCGCCCGGGCGCGTGAGGTCGAGTTTCATCAGGGCGTAGTTCGAAGCCCCGCGGTTGGTCTTGTAGTAGAGGGCGTCGTCCTTGCAGTCGACCGGCAGGTAGTCATACTCGAAGCCCGCGAGCAACGTGCGGAAGCGCTTCTCCGAGACCTTGCGGCAGAGAATCTCGCTGCCTGAGGTACCCTCCGAGCCGATGACGAAGAGCCACTTGCCGTCCTCCGAAGGCCATGCCGAGAAGTAGCGCAGCGGGTGCTCACGGTCCTCATAGATGAGACGGTCAGCCGACTGCGGCGTGCCGAGCGCGTGGTAGTAGACCTTCTGGAACTGGTTCTGCGACGAGTAGACGTTCGACGACGGGGCGTCGTAGGCGCTGTAGTAGAAGCCCTTCGAATCGGGGGCCCACACCGCGCCCGAGAACTTCACCCACTCGATACGGTCGTCGGTGAGCGATCCGTCGGAGGTGTTCATCACGCGGATCTCGACCCAGTCCGATCCCGAGGCGGCAGCGGCATAGGCCAGGTAGCGCCCGTCCTTCGAGAAGGAGATGTCCGAGAGGGCCACGGTGCCGTCGTCGGAGAGCTTGTTGGGGTCGAGGAAGACCTCGCCCGGCGTGCCGGGCTGTTTCGTGCGGTAGATCACCGCCTGGTTCTGCAGTCCGTCGTTGTAGCTGTAATACCACCATTCGCCGTGTTTCGAGGGGGCGCTCTCCTTGGCGTAGTTCCACAGCTCGGTAAGCCGCTCGCGGATCGCTCCGCGGAAGGGGATCTGCTCGAGGTAGTTCTCCGTCACGGCATTCTCGGCGGCCACCCAGGCGGCCGTAGCTTCGGAGTTGTCGTCCTCCAGCCAACGATAGGGATCGGGCACCTCGGTGCCGAAATAGTTATCGATCACGTCGCCGCGTTCGGCGTCGGGATACGGAAGGAGTTTTATCTGCTTCATGTTGTTGCAGCTTACCGCCAGTGCCGTCCCTCCCAGCAGTACGGCGATGGCATGGATTGACTTCATGACCGAATGGTTTGGGGGATAGATATTGCGTTATCGGCGCAAAGATAAAAAAAAAGCCGGAAAACGGATACATTTTCACCATCTCCCGCACCCCCGGGAGCCATTTTTCATTCCCGGGGTAGCGAAAATCCGATATTTTACCTATTTTTGCGGGAAACGCCGGGCCGGAATGAATGCCGCCCGCCCCAAAAAAACGAAGTCATGTACAACGAACTCAAGAAGATAGTCGAGCAGGCGTGGGAAGAACGCACGCTGCTCCAGCAACCCGACGTGCAGCGGGCCATCCGCGCCGTCGTCGAGGCGGTCGACAAGGGAGAGCTCCGTACGGCCGAGCCGGTCGATGCGGAGAAGAGCCTCTGGCAGGTCAACGAATGGGTCAAGAAGGCCATCATCCTCTATTTCCCGATCCAGCCCATGCGCAAGATGGAGGCCGGCGAACTGGAGTGGTTCGACAAGATGGAGCTCAAACACGGATACGAGGAGCTCGGCGTGCGTGTCGTGCCCCAGGCCGTGGCGCGCTACGGCGCCTACATCGCCCCGGGAGCGATCCTCATGCCCTCGTACGTCAATATCGGCGCCTACGTCGACACCGGCACGATGGTCGATACCTGGGCCACCGTAGGGTCGTGCGCCCAGATCGGACGCCACGTCCACCTGTCGGGCGGCGTCGGCATCGGCGGCGTGCTGGAACCCGTGCAGGCCGCTCCGGTCATCATCGAGGACAACTGTTTCATCGGTTCGCGCTCGATCGTCGTCGAGGGGGCGCATGTCTGCCGCGAGGCGGTGCTGGGCTCCAACACCGTCATCACGGGCTCGACCCACATCATCGACGTCACCGGCCCCGAGCCCGTCACCTACAAGGGCTATGTCCCGGCGCGCTCGGTGGTCGTCCCGGGCAGCTACCGCAAGCAGTTCCCGGCAGGCGAGTACAGCGTCTCGTGCGCGCTGATCATCGGACAGCGCAAGGAGTCGACCGACAAGAAGACCTCGCTCAACGACGCCCTGCGCGACTTCGGTGTCTCGATCTGACGCCCGTTTCCAAACCACCGCGACCATGATCTACCACCTCGGCACCACCACCTCGACCAACGACGACGCCCGCGACGCGAAGTACCGCCACGGCGACATCGTCTGGGCGGAGCACCAGACCGCCGGACGCGGGCAGCGGGGCCACAAGTGGCTCAGCCCCGAGGGCGAGAACCTCACCTTCACGATGGTCGTCGAGCCGCACTTCCTGCCCGTCGCGGAGCAGTTCCTGCTCTGCGAGGCGATGTCGGTGGCCCTGACCGACACCTTCGCGGCCTACGGCATCGAGACCCGCATCAAGTGGACGAACGACATCTACGCCGGCGACCGCAAGCTCGAAGGGGTGCTCATCGAACACAGCTACTCGGGCGCGACACTCTCGCGCTCGCTGCTCGGCATCGGCATCAACGTCAACCAGACGGATTTCGACCCGTCGCTTCCGAACCCCGTCTCGATGGCGCAGCTCACCGGACGCCGTTACGACCGCCGCGAGGTGCTGGAGACCTTCGAGCGGTGCATGCTGGCCCGCTACGAGCAGCTCGAGCGGGGCGAACGCGAGGCCCTGCAGCGTGACTACCGCGAGCGGATGTACGGCCTGGGCCAGCGTCGGCCCTTCCGCCGCCCCGACGGAAGCCTCACGCACGGCATCATCGAAGGCGTCCGGACATCGGGCGAGCTGATGCTGCGCCACGACGACGGATCGCTCGGCGAATACCTCTTCAAGGAGATCGAATTCGTCATCGGCGGACGCGACCGCTGACCGGAAGTTCGGGGCCATCGGGGGCCATCGTGCAAAGATTTTTCCGGCGGATTTCCAAAACCTTTCCCGGGGAATCCTCAGGGTTGGGCGGAGATTCCCGGAGCAATCCCGAATCCCCACGATTTTTCGTTCCGAAATCCTTGCTGTTACAAAAATAACAGTTATATTTGTAGTCGCAACAGCGACATTTCAAACCCTAAAAATAAACGTACTATGAACGTACCTGCAAACCTGAAATACTCGAACGACCACGAGTGGTGCCGTATCGAGGGCGACGTGGCCGTGATCGGCATCACCGACTTCGCACAGAGCCAGTTGGGCGACATCGTTTTCGTCGATGTCCCGACCGTCGGCGAAACCCTCGCCGCCGGAGAGGTCTTCGGCTCGATCGAGGCCGTAAAGACCGTCAGCGATGCCTTCCTCCCGGTGGGCGGCGAAGTGATCGAGTTCAATGAAGCTGTCGACGCCGACCCCTCGATCGTCAACAAGGACGCCTACGGAGAAGGGTGGCTCGTAAAGGTCCGCATGTCGGATCCTGCCGAATACGACGCCCTGCTCAGCCCCGCCGACTACGAGAAGCTCATCGGCTGACAACCCGGCAACACGGGCTGCGGGACGCACGGCGGGACAAAGCTCGCCGCAGGCCGGAACCCCCTGGCCGCCACCCTATCGGGGACGAAAAATTCACTCAACTTAAATAACTTATCGTTATGTCCAAAGTTACCGTAGTAGGTGCAGGCGCCGTGGGCGCTACCTGCGCGAATGTGATGGCTTGCCGCGAAGTGGCAAGCGAGGTGGTTCTGATCGACATCAAGGAGGGACTCTCCGAAGGCAAGATGCTCGACATGTACCAGACCTCGACGCTGATGGATTTCGACACGAAGCTCGTCGGCGCCACCAACGACTACAAGAAGAGCGCCAATTCGGATGTCGTGGTCATCACCTCGGGCATTCCCCGCAAACCCGGCATGACGCGCGAGGAGCTTATCGGCACCAACGCCGGCATCATGAAGGGCGTGGTCGGCAACGTCCTCAAATACTCGCCCCGTGCCATCATCATCGTGGTGGCCAACCCGATGGACACGCTGACCTACCTGGCTCTGAAGGCTTCGGGACTTCCGAAGAACCGCGTCATCGGCATGGGTGGAGCGCTCGACTCGTCGCGTTTCAAGTGCTACCTGGCCAAGGCCACCGGCGCCAACATCAACAACGTCGACGGCATGGTCATCGGCGGCCACGGCGACACGACGATGATCCCGCTGCTGTCGAAGGCTACCGTGAACGGCGTTCCCGTCGCACAGTTCGCCTCGAAGAAGAAACTCCAGGAGGCCGTGCAGCAGACG
>DXGO01000132.1 GCA_019113885.1 Candidatus Alistipes intestinipullorum
GCCATGACCGCCGCCATCCGTGAGGTCTTCGCCACGAAGCCCGCCGAGTTCGACCCGCGCAAGTACCTGGGCCCGGCTCGCGACAACATGAAGAAGCTCTACATCCACAAGATCAAGGAGGTTCTGGGTTCGGACGGCAAGGCCGAATAATCCAGGCTCACGTCGAAAAGAAAACCGGGGGTTCGCGCAGAACCTCCGGTTTTTTTGTTGTGCAAAACAGAATCCGTGGAATTTTCGGGACGGGCTCATCGACAGCCAACGCCGGATCCCCGCGGCCAAAGGCCGCGTTTCCAAGCCTGACCCGCCCCTAAATCCCCTCCTCGAAGGGACCTTACAAGGAGAGCCACAGCAATATCGAGAGAGCCCAACGCTCAGACGGCCCTCTTCAACCTCCATTTTCAATCCCGGGGCTCAGTTTCCCCGACCATTACCCGGAAACGGCACTCCTTACCCCCAGCCAACACTGTTCCGAGGGTTTCCACCTCAATCACCCGCCCTGGCAGCAACTCCTGCAGCACATAAAGAATACTCTGCCGCGAACATTCGCAATGGGTCGGTACTGCAGTAAACCCTGCCTCGACTTGCGGACACAGACAATGCGGATAACCCATTTCGTAAACCTTTCCCGGCTCGATGACATCCGCGAAGAAATAGGGCGTCCGCCCGTACTTCGCATACTGCCGGTCGAGGTCGCATCCGCACTCCTCGAACTGCCGGCGCAGTTCGACCAGCACACCGTCCCGAACGCATGCCTCGGCACACGGGCGGTAAAGCCGCGCACGCACCTCGACGGGAAGTTGTCCGATCGCCTCTTCGAGCGTCCGGTAAAATACTTCGTTCCGACGTTGTTCCTCGTTATTGCCCATTGTACGGCCGCTTTCGGTCATCCGGGATATACTTCCCGACAAACTCCCCGACCCGCCGCGTGTACTCCGCGCGGTTGTCGCGGTACGACACGGCATGCTCGGCCCCGGGAACAATCCAGAGCTCCTTCTCACCCGGCTTCGCCTCATACAACGGGTAGACCATCCACGTCGGCACATAGGCGTCGGCATCGCCGTGGATGAAGAGCATCGGGCGGTCGCACCGCGCCACCTGATCCAGCGCCGACGCCTCGCGGAACGACCAGCCGTATTTCAGCCCGCACAGCCCGCTCGCCACATTCAGGAGCGGGAAGGCCGGCAGCGAAAACTGCTCCTTCAACTCCTTTGCGAACTGGTCCCACACGCTCGTGTAGCCGCAATCCTCGACAAAACACTTCACATAGGGCTGCTGTGCCTCGCCCGAGACCATCATCGTCGTCGCGGCGCCCATCGAGATGCCGTGGACGACCATCTGCGTCGACCCGCCGAAAATCCCGTTGGCCACCTCCATCCACTGCAGCACGTCGAGACGGTCGCGCCACCCCATGCGGATGGCCCGGCCTTCGCTCGCACCGTGGTAGTGGAGATCGGGTAGCAGGATATTAAATCCCAGGTCGTGGTTATACATATAGCCGATCATCAACATCCGCACGGCATTGTCCGTATAGCCGTGGACAATGACGGCCGTACGATCCGTAGGCTCCGGAGCCCAGGCGTAAAGTGCATGCAGGCGTTCGCCCTCCTGCCCCGTGATCGTCGTGTCGCGCAGGGCGTCGCGAGCCCGAAGGCTGTCGACCCACCCCCGCAGGAAGGGATACTCGGCATACATATATTCATAAGAGGAGGCCTCCTTGGACGCCATCGTCGCATCGGGACGCAACGAATAGCGCAGCAGGTAAAAACTGCCGCCCACCACAAGGGCCGCCACGACCAGCAGGACGATGACGGACGCACGAACGATTCTTTTCATGATTTCAATGATTGAGTCTGTCGGATACAAAACGGCAGCCGGTGCAAAAATCCTGCCCGACTGCCGTTCCGGTAACCATGTTTTACAAGGGCCCTCCGGACACACGCTTCGGGGCGCATGGAGGGATGCTTGCTGCAAGCGGCATCAGTGCACGCCCAGCTTGGTACGGATATGCGCAAGCATGTCGTCGGTCATGCGCGAGAGGTCCCATTCGGGTTTCCAGCCCCACTCCTCGCGGGCGCAGGTATCGTCGAGCGAATTGGGCCAGCTCTCGGCAATGACCTTCTTCACGGGATCGATGTTGTAATCCATCGTGAAATCGGGCAAACGCTTGCGAATCTCGGCGTAAATGATCTCCGGCGTGAAGCTCATCGAAGCGATGTTGAAACTGTTGCGGTGGATGAGCTTCGCAGGATCGGCCTCCATCAGCTCGACACACGCACGCAGCGCATCGGGCATGTAGATCATGTCCATGTAGACGTTCGCCGGCACGGGACAGGTGAACCGTCCGCTGCGGATCGCCTCGTAGTAAATCTCCACGGCATAGTCGGTCGTGCCGCCTCCGGGCAGCGTGACGTTCGAGATGATGCCCGGGAAGCGCACCGAACGGGTATCGACGCCGTACTTGTGGTAGTAGTAATTGCCCAGCATCTCGCCCGTGACCTTGCAGATGCCGTAGATGGTCGTGGGTTGCATGATGGTATCCTGCGGGGTCTTGTCCTTGGGCGACGAGGGGCCGAAGGCTCCGATCGACGAGGGGGTGAAGAGCGCGCAGTGGTGCTGACGGGCCACTTCGAGCGAATTGTTCAGAGCCCCCATGTTGACGTTCCAGGCCATTTGGGGATTCCGCTCGCCGACGGCCGACAACAGCGCCACGAGGTTAAAGATCGTGTCGATGTGGTAACGGGCCACGACCGAAGCCATCGACGTTGCATCAAGGGCATTGAGGACCTCGAAAGGACCGTCTTCGCCCAAAGCCTTGCATTCGCGCATGTCGGTGGCGACGACATTCGCATTGCCATAGATGTTACGCAGGAAAACCGTCAGTTCGGAACCGATCTGGCCGCCAGCGCCTACGATTAAGATCTTTTTCATACGGGGTTAATAATAATCAGGAAGTAAAGGTAGAAAATAATTATGAATTTTGAATATTTTTTTTGGACAATTCAATTTTCTTGCGTACTTTTGCACCACTCGAAACGAGAAACGTTGCTGTTGTAGCTCAGTGGTAGAGCACTTCCTTGGTAAGGAAGAGGTCACGAGTTCAAGCCT
>DXGO01000133.1 GCA_019113885.1 Candidatus Alistipes intestinipullorum
GAGGAGCTGCGGCAGACGATCGTCCGCGAACTCTACGACAAAGCCTACGCCATCGCCACGAGCGGCACGATGAAGCACGAACGCGAAGATGCATTCGATGCGCTCGAAGCCGAGTTCGCCGCCCGCTATACGGAGGAGGAGCTCGTGGAGAAGGCTCCGCTGATCCACAAATACTTCCACGACGACGTGCAGAAGAAAGCGATGCGCAACATGATCCTCGACGAGGGCAAGCGCCTCGACGGCCGCCGCACGGACGAAATCCGCCCCATCTGGTGCGAGGTGGGCTACCTGCCCGCCGCCCACGGTTCAGCCATCTTCACCCGCGGCGAGACGCAGTCGCTCACGACCGTCACGCTCGGCACGAAGCTCGACGAGAAGGTCAAGGACGAGGTGCTCGTCCAGGGGACCGAGCAGTTCGTGCTCCACTACAACTTCCCGCCCTTCTCCACCGGCGAGGCAAAGGCCGCACGCGGCCTGTCGCGCCGTGAGATCGGACACGGGCATCTCGCATGGCGCGCCCTGAAGCCCATGGTGCCGCTGGGCGAGGAGAACCCCTACGCCGTACGCGTGGTGTCGGACATCCTCGAGTCGAACGGCTCGTCGTCGATGGCAACGGTCTGCGCCGGAACCCTCGCCCTGATGGATGCCGGCGTGAAGATCAAGAAGCCCGTGTCGGGTATCGCCATGGGTCTGATCACCGACTCCGCAACCGGCAAGTGGGCCGTGCTCTCGGACATCCTCGGCGATGAGGACCACCTCGGAGACATGGACTTCAAGGTGACCGGTACGCGCGACGGTATCACCGCCACACAGATGGATATTAAGGTCGATGGCCTCTCGTACGAGGTGCTCGCCGCCGCCCTCGAACAGGCCCGCAAGGGACGCCTCTACATCCTCGACAAGATCACCGAGTGCATCGCCGAGCCGCGCGCCGACTACAAGCCGTGCGTGCCGCGCATCGTGCAGATCACCATCCCGCAGGACATGATCGGTTCGGTCATCGGCCCCGGCGGAAAGGTGATCCAGGATATTCAGAAGACCACCAACACCACCATCACCATCACGGAGGTGGACAACAAGGGTATCGTCGACATCTTCGGCGTGGACAAGGCCGCCCTGGACGGCGCCCTGGCCCGCATCAAGGCCATCGTCGCCATCCCGGAGGTGGGCGAAACCTATCATGGCAAGATCCGCTCGATCGTCGCTTTCGGCGCATTCGTCGAGATCATGCCCGGCAAGGACGCCCTGCTCCACATCTCGGAGATCGACTACAAGCGTTTCGAGACCATGGAGGAGACCGGCCTGAAGGAGGGCGACGAGATCGACGTCAAGCTTATCGGCATCGACCCCAAGACCGGGAAACTCAAGCTTTCACGCAAAGCCCTGCTGCCCAAGCCCGAAGGCTATGTGGAGCGGGAGCGCCGTCCGCGTCCCGAACGTGGTGAGCGCCGCGAACGTCACGAGCACAAAGAGTAAGTTACCGACCATCATGCAATATTCCGGACGGAATTATTTATTTTCCGTACCGGAATATTGCACAATTTGTAAGAGTTTTCTATATTTGCATTGTTCCGTAAGAGTGTAGCAGAAAACGTCTCGAAATAAACTGGATTCATGATGGCGAACACTGCCCCTTTGCGGAATAATCCTGCGCCGATCCCTTGGGGCCGAGCAATGGACACGAATAGGAAAAACAGGAACAACACAAATAAACTTAACCGTTAACAAACTATGAAAAATTTAATGAAATTGAGCGTTGTGCTCGTCGCCGTCTCGCTGACGCTTTCAAGCTGCAACTGCTTCAAGAAAATGGCAAAGAACCGCGAAGAGGTCAACCTGACCGTTACGCCGGAAATTCTGACGCTGAACAACGGGATCGTCGCTGCCGACATCAACGTAACCTTCCCCGAGAAGTACTTCAACAAGAAGGCTGTCATCAAGGTTACTCCTGTGATCGTATTCGAGGGCGGCGAGGTAGCCGGAACCCCCAAATACTACCAGGGATCGAAGGTCGATGACAACTACACCGTGGTTGACGCCAAGGCCGGCGGCAACATTTCGCAGCACGTTGAGTTCCCTTATGACCCCCGCATGGATCAGTGCGAACTCCAGCTCCGCGCCGAGATCAAATGTCCTTCGGGCAAGTGCAAGGAGTTCACGCTCGTGAACCTCAACACCGGAGCCATCCCCACCAAGGAGGAGGCTGCCATCCTGGCCGGCAACGACGCTGCTGCCAAAGCTGAACTCGCCAAGTCGTTCGGTCTGACCGTCGCTTACGGTCTGAACACCCTCCAGAAGGACCTCAAATACGGTGACCTGATGGACGAGATGGACAACAACTACAAGAAGATCACCACGGTTATCGACAAGACCGACCTGCTCTACGCCATCAACTCGTCGGTTGTAACCAAGAAGAACGAGAAGAACGCCAACCTCGACGCCTTCAAGGCCAATGTCGACAAGAACCTCTCGAACGACCGCGCCACGCAGAACATCGCCGTGAAGGGCTACGCTTCGCCCGACGGTCCGGAGAAGTTCAACGACAAGCTCTCGAAGGCTCGTAGCGAGTCGGGACAGAAGGTCGTAGCCAAACTCCTCAAGGAGTCCGGCCTCGAAATCGACGCCGCTGCCTACGGTGAGGACTGGGACGGCTTCAAGGAGCTGGTCGAGAAGTCCGACATCAAGGACAAGAACCTCATTCTCCAGGTACTCAGCCTCTACAACTCGCCTGCAGAGCGTGAGAGCGAAATCAAGAACATGTCGACCGTATTCGAGGAGCTGAAGGAGGATATCCTGCCCGAACTGCGCCGTTCGCAGATCGTCAACAGCACCGATCTCCAGAACCTGACCGACGCCGAAATCATGGCCGCTTACCGTAACCGCGGCGAGCTGACCGCCGAGCAGTACCTCTATGCTGCACAGGAGTTGGTTGATACGCCCGCCGAGCAGGTTGAAATCCTGACCGTGGCTTCGAAGAAATACAACGACGCACGTGTATGGAACAACCTCGGTGTTGCCCAGACGAAGGCCGGCGACAAGGCTGCCGCTCTCGAGTCGTTCAAGAAGGCTGCCAAGCTCGACTCCTCGAAGGAGCTCAACAAGAACCTCCTGCTTGCTAACCTCGCTAACAACAACACCGCTGAGGCTAAGAAGTACGCCGCCGCTGCAGACAGCGAGTCGAAGGCTGCCATGGCTGCTGCCGAGGGTGACTACAAGACCGCTGCCAACGGTCTGAAGGGCTACAACGCCGCTATCGCCCTGGTACAGTCGAACGACCTGGCTGGTGCCAAGAAAGCCATTGCCAAGGACAACTCGGCAGAGGCTGACTACCTGCGCGCCGTGATCGCCGTGAAGGAAGGCGACCTGAAGACCGCAGAGGCTCAGCTGAAGAGCGCCGTATCGAAGAACCCCGAACTGGCTCAGAAGGCCGAGAAGGACGTTTTGCTCAAGGAACTGAAGAAGTAATTCGGGAATCAATCCCCGTCTGAAAAACTCCCTGCTTCCCCTCGTGGAGGCAGGGAGTTTTTTTATACCGGAACTGTAAAAAAGAGGAGGAGCGGGGAGGAGCGGGAGATGCCGAACAGAAAGAAATTCATCCGCAGGGAACGCCCCATATGGATAATTTTTCTATTTTTGCTAAAAATAGCAACCCCATAAATATACATATATATAAATATGGAATACGCCAATCACCTGAACGAATACGCACCGGCCTGCAGCGCCGCACGAATCGACGAGGAAGTGGCCCGGATACGCGCCATTGCGGCGGAACGAAACTACCGCACCGAAGTCTACAAATTCTGTTACTCGGCCATCGACCTCACAACGCTGTCGTGCAACGACTCGGTAGCATCGGTGACGGAGTTCGCACGAAAGGCCGCGGAGTTCTACGTGAAATACCCGCACATACCGAACGTGGTTTCGATCTGCGTCTACCCCGCATTTGTCGATACCGTGGGATTGGCCGTCGACGGGACTTCCATGCGCATCACGAGCGTCGGAGGCGGATTCCCCGCCTCGCAAACATTCCTCGAAGTCAAAGCCCTGGAAGTTGCCATGGCGGTGGAAAACGGGGCCGACGAGATAGACATCGTACTCAACGTCGGGAAAATGCTCACGGGGGCGTATGACGAGGCTGCCAACGAGGTGGAGGTGATCCGTGCCGAGATGGATGAGGACATCGTATTGAAGGTCATTATCGAGTCCGGGGCATTGAAGACTCCCGAACTGATCCGCAAGGCCTCGCTGCTCTCGATGTTTGCCGGGGCCGACTTCATCAAGACCTCGACCGGAAAGATCGACGTGGCGGCAACGCCCGAAGCCGCCGTGGTCATGTGCCAGGCCATCCGGGATTATTACGAAAAGACGGGGCGCAAGGTGGGATTCAAGGCGGCGGGAGGCGTCCGTACGCCCGAAGAGGCGGCTCTCTACTACACCATCGTCGAAGAGGTATTGGGCAAGGAGTGGCTGACAACCGACCTCTTCCGCATCGGGGCCTCCTCGGCGGCAAACAACCTGCTGTCGGCGATCGAAGGGCACGAGGTCAAGTATTATTGACGACGAGCCGCGGCTGAAAGGGATCAGAAGAGCTGTCGAAAGGCCGCAGGCAGTCGAAGCGCAGAAAGAAAGAGGGGGGGCGGAGGACAACCGCAGCAGAGCAGCAAACATCTGCTCCGCAGAGAAAGGGAAGAGCCGGAAGACCCAAAAGTCTTCCGGCTCTTCCCTTGTCGTACCTCGTGCCCGCAACACCGGGACACCTCCCGGCCTCTCTACCGGGTAGAAGAGTCAGCAGAAGGTTCTGCGGGAGATGCTGCCCGGGAGGCCGACAACTCCTCGATGGCCCTGACGACCACGTTGTCGACCGGATAGATATTGACGTAGAAGCCGTTGTCCTCGAGCGAGGTATTGCGGCCGATGTAGGCGCGTAGTTGCGCCTCGATCAATTTGCGCGAGCGTGCAATGTCGGCATACCGCGGAGCTACACCGTGGCGTGCCGCATAACGAACGAAATCATCCACAAGCGTGCGGTCGCTGTCGAGCAGCCTCTGCAGGTCGTCGATCGTCCCCACGGCATTGAGCGCATCGCGATGCCGGTCGGCGTACTCGATCGTATAGCGGTAGAGGATGTTACGGCCCGAAACCTCAAGGAAATATTTCGTCACGTCGGTCGTGTCGGCCGGAACGAAAATATCGGGCATGATGCCGCCCCCGCCATAGACCACCTTCCCGCCCGGCGTCACCCGTTTGAGCGAGTCGGCGAAATGGATGCTGTCGGCCGAGAAGAACTCGTTGTTGCGGTAGCGGTTCCACAGGTCGGCCTCATAACTCTCATCGTCGCCGATCGTATAGGGTTTCTGGATCGAACGCCCCGTCGGCGTATAGTAACGCGCCGTCGTGAGCCTCAGCGCCGAACCGTCGGCATAGGGAATCTGACGCTGCACGAGCCCCTTGCCGAACGACCGGCGGCCGATAATCGTACCGCGATCGTTGTCCTGAAGGGCCCCGGCAAGGATTTCGCTCGACGACGCACTCCAGTCATCGATGAGCACCGCAACCTCGAGGTCCTGCGCCGTACCCGAACCGTCGGCGTATTCGCGAAGCTGTTCGTGTCGCCGGTCCTCCGTATAGACGATCAGCTGCCCCTCGTGGAGAAACTCGTTGGCCACGAGAATCGCCTGGTCGAGGTAACCTCCCGAGTTGCCTCGCAGGTCGAAAATCAACTTCGTAACCCCCTGTTCGCGCAACGAAGAGACGGCTCGGCGGAACTCCTCGAAGGTCGTGCGGGCAAACTGCCCCAGTTTGATGTAGCCGATGCCGTCGGCAATGCGGAATGAGGACTCGATGCTCTTGATCGGGATGGCATCACGCACGACCTCGACATGTACCAGGTCGGAGATGCCCAGCCGCTCGAGACCCAGGCGGACGGTCGTGCCACGCGGGCCGCGCAGCATGCGGACAACCTGCGTCTGCGGAATCTTCCGCCCGGCAACCAGCGAATCGTCGATCTCGACGATCCGGTCCCCGGCCTTGATGCCGGCCTTGTCGCTCGGCCCCTGCGGTATGACATTGAGTACGATAACCGTGTCGGTCGCCATATTGAAAACCACGCCGATGCCGTCGAACTCCCCTTCGAGAGGCTCGTTCAGGGCCTGCATCTCCGAGGCCGGGATGTAGACCGAATGGGGATCGAGCTCCTTGATGAGCAGCGGAATGACATGCTCGGCAAGAGAGTCCATCGACACCGAATCGACATATTCGTTTTCGATAAGCGACAGCGTGTAGGAGAGTTTGTTGGTCGGAAGCGTCAGGTGGCTGAGCATCCCCCGGAGTTGCGATGCCGTGGAATTGCGTCCCAGGTAGTTTCCCAACAGCAGGCCGAGGACGACACCCACAGCCAGCAACAGGGGAAATAGCACCGTGTGTTTCGAATTCTTATACATGAAACGGATGAATCGATCAGGGATTCGGTTTGTTCTTGAACGTATAGGCAAGGCCCACGCGCAGCAGGGTCTGGGTCTGCACGGCGACATTCTGGGCCCGGTTGTAGTAGAGCTGGAAACTCAGCGTCGTGGTGATGAATTTCGTCGCCTTGATGTCGATGGTATTTTCCCAACGCACCGTGGGATGGATTTGCAGGTGCGGCATCGTCTTGGGATCGCTTCCCGCTTCAACCCATTCGTTGTAGGCGTTTTGGTAATCCGTATACCCGCTGATCCGGTGCTTCTGACTGATGTCCGTAATCCAACCGTAGAAGGAGTAGATCGTCGTACGGTAATGCAGGTAGCCCGTCTTGCCAAACGTGCGGTCGAAGTTGATCTGGATCGACGAGCCGCCTTCGTATTTCGACGTCGCCTCCTCCGAGGCAAGACCGTATGCCTGCCAGCCCAATTTGTTGTCCCACGTGTTGTTCCGGATCGTGTTGCTCTCAACGAACACGGCACTCAGGGCAACCGGGGAGATATTGACCGATATGGGGAACTTCGGATGTGGACTGGAGTAGGTCAGACCCAGCGACACATCGAGGTATCCCGGCGCCATGAAACGGCTCTTCAAGCCTTCGTCCGTCTGCTCGGTACGTGACTTGTAGCCGTTGACAAACTGACTGCGGAACTGAATCGTCGATCCGTAGGTCCAGTTCTTCGTCATCTTGAACGCCGGGGCCGTCGAAATGAAAAACTCGTCCTGCGTCTTGAACCACACACCGTTGCTGACAGTCTCACCCGCGTCGTTGGTAGTCTCCACCTTCATCCGGTTGTATCCGATGTTGGCGTTGAAACGCGTTTCGATCGAAAAAAGGTTCTTCTTGAAGATGTGGCGCAGCGTAAGCGTCGAGGTCAACGCGATGGAGTTGTCACCGCCCGAAACGGCAATCCACGGGTCGTTGTACGACGTAACCGTCCCCTGCAGGCTCCCGCCCACCTCCAGGTAATTGCGCTCCTGGCGGATCGCAGCCCGTTCGGCCTTGTACCGCGCCAGGCTGAAATATTCGGCATCGACACTCGTCGACTTCAACCGATCGTGGAACCGTACCCGGCTCGGCTCCGCATTGATCTCGTCGATCGAAATCTGGGCCGAAGCCGTACCGCATGCCAACCACGTCAATATCGAGACGAGCAGCAAAAGGATTCGTTTCATAGCGGCGTTTGCATTGGATTTTCGTCCCACAAATTTATGAATTTATTTAGAGATTCGTTACTTTTGTCAGAAAGTTATCGCAGACCTGCACATACAATTACGGCCATGAAATATTTCGGAGCACACGTCAGCGCATCGGGAGGCGTGGAAAACGCACCTCGCAACGCCCATGAGATCGGAGCCACGGCATTCGCGCTCTTCACCAAGAATCAGCGGCAGTGGGTGGCCAAACCCCTCGCGGCATCGGAAATCTCCGCTTTCCGCACGGCCTGCGAACAGTTCGGTTACAGTGCGGCGCAGATCCTGCCCCACGACTCCTACCTGATCAATCTGGGACACCCCGAACACGAGGCGCTCGAAAAATCCCGCGCAGCCTTTCTCGACGAGATGCAGCGCTGCGAACAACTCGGACTCGACCGGCTCAACTTCCACCCCGGGAGCCACCTGAAGCAAATCTCCGAGGACGAGAGCCTCAACCGCATCGCCGAGTCGATCAACCTGGCGCTCGACCGCACGCACGGCGTCACGGCCGTCATCGAGAATACCGCCGGGCAGGGGTCGAACCTCGGATTCCGTTTCGAACACCTCCGCTACCTGATCGACCGCATCGAGGACAAGTCGCGCGTGGGAGTCTGCATCGACACCTGCCACGCCTTTGCCGCCGGGTACGACCTGCGCACCGCGGAGGCGTGCGAGGCCACCTTCGCGGAGTTCGACCGCGTGGTGGGATTCCAATATCTCAAAGGCATGCACCTCAACGATGCGATGAAGATTCTCGGCAGCCGCGTCGACCGCCATACGCCTCTCGGCGACGGAATGATCGGTATCGAGTGTTTCCGCTACATCGCCCGCGATCCGCGTTTCGACAACATCCCGCTCATCCTCGAAACGCCCGACGAAGCCCGCTGGCCCGAGGAGATCGCCCGTCTCAAGGCCTTTGCCGAAGGAACGGAGGCCTGACCGCCGCCGGACAGCACGGGAGTGCCTGCATAAACCAGGAGAAACGGGAGCGCCTGCATCGGCGCTCCCGTTTCCCATATCTCCCGGCCCCGGGCGTCACAGCCGGTCGAGGCACTCCCGAACCAGCGCGGCGCTTTCACGCACCTCCTCCACGGAGATCGTCAAAGGCGGCGAGATGCGGAACGCCGTATCGCAGAAGAGGAACCAATCACTCAGAATCCCCGCCTCCTTGAAGAGCTCCATGATGCGGTACAACCGCTCCGAGGAGCCCAGTTCGACGGCCAGCAGCAGCCCGCTGCGGCGAATCTCCCGTACGGCCGGATGGTCGTCAAGCAGCGATTCGTAGAGCGCTCCCTTCGTTTCAACCTGACGCACCAGATCGTGGTCCAGCAGGTAGTTCAGGGCAGCCAGTCCCGCAGCGCAGCAGACCGGATGGCCGCCGAAGGTGGTAATGTGCCCCAGCACGGGATCGTGCTGCAAGGTATCCATCACCTCGTGGCGCGCGATGAAGGCCCCGAGCGGCATACCGCCGCCCAGCGCCTTGGCAAGGCACACGATGTCGGGCACAACGCCGTATTTCTGCATCGCGAAGAGTTCGCCCGTGCGCCCCAGGCCGGTCTGGATCTCGTCGAAAATAAACAGCGCCCCGACCTCGTCGCAACGCCGCCGCAACGCCTCCAGGTATCCCGGATGCGGAGGCCGTACCCCCGCCTCGCCCTGAACGGGCTCGGTCAGCACACAGGCCGTATGGCGTGTAATACGCTCCAGTTGGGCAAAATCATTGAACTCGATCGCTTCGACGTCGGGCAGCAGTGGTCGGAATGCGCCCTTCCACTCCTCGCCCTCCGGAGCCCCCATCATGCTCATCGAGCCGTGCGTCGAACCGTGGTAGGCCCGCCGCATGGAGATCATCCCAGTACGGCGGGTAAAGCGTTTGGCCAGTTTCAGCGCCCCTTCGACCGCCTCGGCGCCCGAATTGACAAAATAGACGCTCTCCAACGGCGCAGGCAGCAGCGAGGCGAGTTTCGAAGCATAGGAGACCTGCGGCGTCTCGACCAGCTCGCCATAGACCATGACGTGCATATAACGCGCCGCCTGCTCCTGCACGGCCTGCACGACCGCAGGATTGGCATGTCCGACGTTGCTCACCGAGACGCCCGCCACCAGGTCGTAATAACGTTTCCCCTCGGGAGTATAGAAGAAAGAGCCTTCAGCGCGGGCAACCTCGACCAGCATCGGTGAAGGCGACGTCTGGGCCACATGGGCCAAGAACTGTTTGCGTAAGATGGTATTCATGGTTGACATATCTGAATCTTTCGATACGGATCGGCCCCGGGGAACCGGGTCCCTCCCAATCGGTCAGCGCAGGGGGTCCGCCTCCCCAAAACGCCGCCGCAGAATGCCGGCCGAATCCTTGACGCTGCGGCACAGCCAGCCGAAGAGTACCTCGTCGTGCTCGGCGGGCGTCAGCCTCCACCCCGCGACCGACTGCCGCACCCGTTCGGAGAGCATGTAAATCAGGATGGCCGCCGAAGCCGAAACATTGAGGCTCTCGACCAGCCCGCACATCGGTATGCGCAGGAACTCGTCAGCCGAAGCGATCACCTCGTCGGAAATGCCCGCGTGTTCGGTGCCGAAGACCAGGGCGAAGGGACCGCGCGTGACATCGAACGTCTCGGGCGTGGTGTCCTCGCGGTGGGGCGTCGTCGCCACAATGCGGTAACCTTCCCGTTTCAGGGCCGCGATCGCATCGCGCGTCGACGAGTGGCGCTGCACCTCGACCCAGCGCTCGGAACCGCGCGCCACGACGGGATTGGGAGCAAACGAACACAACGTCTCGACCGTATGCATCCGCTGTACCCCGAAAGCATCGCAGTGGCGGATCAGCGCCGCGGCATTCTGTCCGTGGTACATGTTCTCGGCCAGCACGGTCATGTAACGCGTGCGCCGGGCCGCGGCATCGCACAGCACGGCGAAACGCTCCTGCGTCATGAACTCCGCCAGGCAGGCGATACGGTCGGAAAGCGGGGTCGCGGCCGCAGCGGGCATGTCCTCAGCGGCCCCCTCCGGCATCGCGCTATTTGCGGTATTTTTCATCGTCGTCGAGCATTTTCAGGTAACTCTCGTAGCGCGGCCAGGCAATCTCCCCGGCCTTCACCGCCTCGACCACCGCACAGCCCGGTTCGTGGGTATGCGTGCAGTTGTAAAAACGGCATCCCGGCGCCGTGCGCAGCATCTCCGGAAAATAGTGCCACACCTCGGCATCGTCGATGTCGATCAGCCCGAACCCCTTGATACCCGGGGTGTCGATCACCGAGCCTCCGCCGCAGAGCGGGTACATCGTCGAAAAGGTCGTCGTATGGCGTCCCTTGTGGTGACTTTCGGAAATCTCGCCCGTGCGGATGTCGAGCGTCGGGTCGATGGTCTGGATGAGCGTCGATTTTCCCACGCCCGAATTCCCCGACACGAGCGTGCAGCGCCCCGCAAGCAGCTTCCGGACCGCCTCGACTCCCACCCCTTCGGGAGCCGAAACCTCCAGCACCGGATAGCCCGCCCCTTCGTAAATGCTGCGGAAATCGGCAACAGCCTCCGCATCCTGCAGGTCGAGTTTCGACAGCACGATCGTCACCGGAATCTTGTAGGCTTCGCAGGTCACCAGGAAACGGTCGACAAACTCCAACGGCGTCTCGGGAGACCGCAGCGAGACCATCAGCAACGCCTGGTCGATATTCGCGGCAATGATATGCGACTCCTTTGAGAGATTCGACGCTCGACGGATTACGTAGTTGCGCCGCGGAGCGACGTCGACGATCACGCAATCGCCCGCATCGTCGATCTCACAGGTCACCTCGTCTCCGACCACCACCGGATTGGTCGTCCGCACCCCTTTCAGGCGCAAACGGCCCCGAATACGGCAACGATACGTCATGCCGTCGTGCAACACGTCGTACCAACTTCCGGTCGCCCGGACCACTGTCGCTGTAAAACTCCTGTCCATAGTCTACTCCTCTCCGGTTCCCGCTTCAATCGCATCGGGATTCCCGTCCGGAATTTCATCATACTGCGGAACCTGCTCGCCTACCCACTCCAGGAAGGGAAGCACCGAGGCCGAAAGCCGCATGACGGGTTTATAACTCTTCGACTGTTCGATCGTCTGCGGCCCGACAAGGCTGTAATCCACATTCAGGGCGTCGAACGCCGAAAACAATACGCTCAGCACGAGCAGGAACTTCGCCGTCGATACGACGATTCCCAGCACGATGTCGGCAATGCCGAATCCGGCGAAATGGAACAACTTGCGGATCAGCCGTCCGGCAATGGCAACGATCAGGATCGTAAGTAGGAATACGGTGATGAAACCGCCCACGCCGGCAACCTCCTCGTCGAGGTGCAACCAGCACCCGAGCGGATACCCGAAACGCGAGGCGAGCCAGATTCCGGCCACGATTGCAGCCAGCGAGCATATCTGCACGATGAAACCCTGCCGCCAGCCGCTCCACACGGCCAAAACCAGCACGAGGCAAACAATCAGATCAATAACGTTCAATGCGATTACGGTTTTGAGCGTGTAAAGATAAGCATTTTACCGATATGGCCCAAAAAAGAGCGGTGCAAGCCTCCGGTCGCACGGATGCCGGTTTCCAACGATGGCCATTCCGGCCCTATCCGGACTCCGCTCTTGATTTTGCCGCGTGCATGTATTATCTTTGCAGCAGACAAATCCGCGTCACCATGAAACGATTCATGCTGTTCCTGCTCTTTGCAGGTTTCGCCGCGACGGGCTTCGCCCGCGAGGTATTCCCCCTCAACGAAGGGTGGCGGTTTTTCTTCAAGTCGGAGAAAACCTCCGACAACGCCCGCCACATCACCCTGCCACATAGTTGGAATACGGACCCGATGGCTCCCGGCCAATGGCTCGAAACAACAGGAAGCTATCAGAACGGCATCTATGTCCCCCTCGAATGGGCCACAAAACGAATCTTCCTGAAATTCTACGGCGTACAATCCGTCGCCGACCTCTTCGTCAACGGCTCCTATGTCGGAAGCCACCGCGGCGGCGCCACGGCCTTCACCTTCGAGATCACAGACAAGCTCCGATTCGGGGCTGACAACGCCCTGCTGGTAGTCGTGAGCAACAGCTACCGCAACGACGTGCTGCCTACGTCGACCGACATGAACCTCTACGGCGGAATCTACCGTGAGGTCGAGCTCATCATGACCGACCGTACGGCCATCTCGCCGCTCTATTTCGGCTCCGACGGCGTACTGATGCACCCCCACTCGATCGACGGAGAGCGCGCCGAAGGCGAAATCGAAGTGCACCTCACCTCGAAGGGAGAGAGCACCTGTACGCTGAACATCGACATCACGAATGCCGACGGACGGGTTGTCTTCTCGCGCCGCCAGAAAGCCCGTATCGAAGATAATGCCGTCTCGGTACCCTTTGCCATCGAAAACCCCGAACTGTGGAGCCCCGAACATCCGGTACTGTACAATGTGACGGCATCGATCGGCGAAGACAGCATCACCGACCGCGTCACCGTGCGAACCGGACTCCGGACAATCGCAGTAAGCACCTCGGGAGGACTGACAGTCAACAACAAACGCATTCCCATCCACGGAGTGACGCTCTATCACGACAACGCCCTATCGGGCGGCACCCTGACGGCCGAGGATTACGATGCCGACCTGGCGCAGATCCGCTCACTCGGGGCCAACGCCCTGCGTTCGGCCGTCATGCCACACGGGCAGCACCTCTACAACCGCTGCGACGAGGAGGGGCTGTTGGTATGGATCGACATGCCGATGCACCACTCGGAATTTCTGGGTGACATGGCCTATTATGCCATGCCCTCCTTCGAACAAAACGGACTCACACAGTTGCAGGAGATCATCGCACAGCACATCAACCATCCTTCGGTGGTGATGTGGGGCATCTTCTCATGTCTTCCGACACGCGGCGACGACGTGACGCCCTACATCCGGCGACTCAACGAAACGGCCCGGGCAATGGACTCCTCACGGCCAACGGTCGCATGCAGCAACCAGGACGGCTCGATCAATTTCATCACCGACCTGATCGTCTGGCTCCAGAACGTGGGCTGGAACCGCGGATCGACCGATGACCTCACGGTATGGCTGAGTCAGATGTGGAAAAACTGGTCCCACCTCCGTTCGGCCATCAGCTACGGTGGCCCGGGTTTCATCGGTCACAAAAGCTACACGACACAGGCCGAACCACGTATCAATTGGATGCCCGAAGAGAAGCAGACGCGATTCCATGAAGAATATGCCAAAAACCTCCAGAACGACTCGCTCTTTTGGGGAGTTTGGATCGACAACATGTTCGACTACGGCTCGGCCCGCCGCCCCTACGGAGTCAACGGCGAAGGCCTCGTAACCTTCAACCGACGCGAATACAAGGATGCATACTACCTCTACAAGGCGATGTGGAACAACGAAGAACCCACGCTGCATATTGTCGGGAAACGGCGTCCGCTGCGCGGCGAAGAGATGCAGAGCATCCGGGTCTACTCCTCGGTGGGGATGCCGCTTCTCCTGGTCGGAGCCGACACCGTGGCCATGACCGAATATGCCGCATGCCAGTACCGGTCGGATTCTGTAGCCGTGAAGGGGACGGTATTGATTCGGGCTTCAGTCGGTGACCTCAGCGACAGCATGATGCTTCGTGTCGGCAACGTGCTAAAACCGAAACGCTATTCGGCCCTTCCGCAAACAGCAGATCCGCAAAAGACAAATTAGCACGGAAAGGCATCCGGTCGGAGAAGACCTGCACGTAAGGCTCGGCGACGAACGCCGGGCCTTCCGTCTGTTTGGGGCGCAGGTCGAAGTCGCCCGGCTGCACCTCGACGTAGCGTTCCGAAAGGCGCGGGAAGGGAATGCGCGCCAGGGTGCAGAGCAGGTCGAGCAGCTGCAGGTTGTAGTCGGAGAGAAACTCGAACTCCCGGCGGTAGAAGGGCTCGAAGCGCGCAGCATAGTGTTCGAAATAGGGCGAAGAGGCGTACGAGGCCACCAGCGCGCCCCAATGCTGGTGCTGCCACCGTTTCGAATAGTCGAGTCGTACGTCGCGCATCGGCTGGCGCGGGCGGTTGGCATGGGCGACGTGTGCCGTGAGTTCCATCACGCCGTCGGTAGCCAATATCCGTGCGCGGTTACGCATCGAACGCTTGACGAAGTGCTCGCCCAGGTCGACGACACAGTCGCCGCCGACGAGCAACGTAAAGTACTCCACCGACGGGAGGTAGGCAAGGGGTAGAATCGTCATCTCGGCAACGTTACGGGAGATTTTCTCGATCGGTTCCGGCCACAGGTTCGATCCAGTCGCCGTGGGCCCGGATCAGTTCGACGAGCCGGTCGAGGGCCTCTTCCTGCGGAATGTTGCGCGCAACGACCTCGCGGCCCTTGTAGAGCGTAATACGCCCGGGGCCGGCCCCTACATAGCCGTAATCGGCGTCGGCCATCTCTCCCGGGCCGTTGACGATGCAGCCCATCACGCCGATGCGGAGATTCTTCAGGTGCCCGGTGCGCGACTTGATCTGCGCGAGGGTTTTCTCAATGTCGTAGAGGGTCCGGCCGCACGAGGGGCAGGCGATGTATTCGGTGCGCGAAAAACGGACGCGCGCTGCCTGCAGGATCATCAGTTCCACGTCACGGATTTCAGCTTCGGAGTGGCCCGGGGCGTCGATCCAGACACCGTCGGCCAGTCCGTCGAGCAACAGCGGGCCCAGGTCCGCAGCCGCCTTCACGGCCACGGTCTCGAGCGACGGATCGTCATAGCGGCAACGGACGATCACCGGAGCATCGGCCTCGGATTCGTCGAGGCTGAGGATCGCAGCCCGCAACTCGGCCGTCGGGTTGCCCGACGTGGCCTCGAGGATGTGGAAGCCCTCATGCGGCTCGGTGTGCACGACCGGGACGGTGACGTGCGAACGCCGCCGGTAGGCGGTCGGCGAATAGCGCTCGGGATGCAGGACCTCGAATTCACCCGGACGCGAAGCGAAGTGGTCGACGAGCAGCCGCGCCACGGGAATCTCGTTTTCGGGGGCCTCGGTCAGCGACACGCGGATCGTGTCGCCGATGCCGTCGGCCATCAATGCGCCGATCCCGACGGCGCTCTTGATACGGCCTTCGAGCCCGTTGCCCGCCTCGGTTACGCCCAGGTGGATCGGGTAGCGCATCCCCTCGGCATCCATTGCCGCAACCAGCAGGCGGTAGGCAGCGACCATCACGCGCGTGTTGCTCGACTTCATGGAGACCACCACCTGGTCAAAATTCCGCTCCCGGCAGACACGCAGAAACTCCATCGCCGAGACGACCATCCCTTCGGGTGTGTCGCCCCAACGGTCGAAGACCCTCTTCGAGAGCGACCCGTGGTTGACGCCGATACGCAGCGCGACGCCCCGCTCGCGGCACTGTTCGATCAGTGCCTCCAGCTCGCCATGGTCAGTGCGGTAGTTGCCAGGGTTGATGCGCACCTTGTCGACGTACTTCGCGGCGATCGCCGCCACCTCCGGGACGAAGTGGATGTCGGCCACGACCGCCGTGTCGAACCCGTCGGCGCGCAGCTGCCGTACGATATTCGCAAGATTTTCACCCTCGCGCCGCCCCTGCGCCGTGAGCCGTACGATCGGCCCCCCGGCACGGGCGATACGCTCGATCTGCGCCACGCTCCCGACCGTGTCGTTCGTATCGGTATTGGTCATCGACTGCACGGCCACAGGGTGCGTGCCGCCGATCGTCGTCCGTCCGATGCGAACCTCGCAGGTCGGACGGCGCACGAATTTCGTCAAATCCATTTCATTCGCAGTTTTCGCAAAGATAAGCAATTTTCGCTATATTTGTCGGGTGGACAGGCTGGACAACGACATCAAATTCGTCACAGGCGTCGGCGAGGCGCGGGCCCGGCTCCTCGAAAAGGAGCTCGGTATCCGCACGCTCGGCGACATGCTCCGCCACTACCCCTTCCGCTACATCGACCGCACGCGCATCTACCCCATTGCCGAAATCACTGAAGCCGCAGGGCTCTCGTACGTGCAGTTCCGTGCCCGCGTGGTGGGTGTAGCCTACGCCGGAACGGGACGTCGCCAGCGTTTCACCGCCACGGTGCGCGACGCCTCGGGCACGGCCGAACTCATCTGGTTCCAGGGCATCAAGTGGATCGAGAAACGCGTGGAGGTAGGACGCGAATACCTCGTCTTCGGACGCCCGACCTTCTACCGCGGAGCCTTGTCCGTAGCCCATCCCGAGCTGGAGACCATCGAGCAGGCCCTCACGCGCAAGGCCGAAAGCGGCATGCAGGGCATCTATCCCTCAACCGAAAAACTCGGACGCCTGCTCGGAACCAAAGGGATGTACCAGATCGTCTGCAACACTTGGGCCCTGGTGCGCGACCATATCGACGACCCCCTGCCCGGGGAGATACGCACCCGTTACGGACTCATTCCCCTGCGCGACGCCTACTACAACATTCACTTTCCCCAGTCGCAGGAGGCCCTGCGGCAGGCGCAGTATCGGCTGAAGTTCGACGAACTGCTCGGCGTGCAACTCAACATCCAGCAACGTCGCGCCGCCCGGCTCTCGAAAAACAACGGGTTCCTCTTCCCGAAGGTCGGGGGCGTATTCAACACCTTCTACCACGAGAAGCTGCCCTTCCCGCTGACCGGAGCCCAGAAGCGCGTGATCCGCGAAATCCGTCAGGATACCGTCTCGGGATTCCAGATGAACCGCCTGCTGCAGGGCGACGTCGGCAGCGGCAAAACCCTCGTGGCGCTCATGTCGATGCTCCTGGCCGTGGACAACGGGTTCCAGGCCTGCATGATGGCCCCCACCGAGATTCTCGCCCGCCAGCATTTTGCGACCATCCGCAGGATGCTCGAGGGGATGGATGTCCGTGTCGCCATTCTCACCGGCGCCTCTAAAGCCCGCGAGCGACGCGAAGCCCTCGAAGGAATCGCCTCGGGCGAAGTCGGCATCCTGATCGGCACCCACGCACTGATCGAGGACCGCGTGCAGTTCTCGAACCTCGGGTTCGTGGTCATCGACGAACAGCACCGCTTCGGCGTCGAACAGCGCGCCCGCCTCTGGACGAAGAACGCACAACCGCCCCATATCCTCGTAATGACCGCCACGCCGATCCCCCGCACGCTGGCCATGACCCTCTACGGCGACCTCGACGTCTCGGTGATCGACGAGCTGCCCCCCGGGCGCCGGCCGATCAAGACCTTCCATTACACCGACGCCGCACGCCTCAAGCTTTTCGGGTTCATGCGCCAGGAGATCAAGAAGGGCCGCCAGGTCTATATCGTCTACCCGCTCATCGAGGAGTCCGAGGCGATGGACTACAAGGACCTCACGGACGGCTATGAGGCGATCTCGCGCGACTTCCCCCTGCCGGAGTATGTCACGGCCATCTGCCACGGAAGAATGAAACCCGCCGACAAGGAGGAGTCGATGCGCCAGTTCAAGGAGGGCGAGGCGCAGATTCTCGTCGCCACGTCGGTCATCGAGGTGGGGGTCGACGTCCCGAATGCCACGGTCATGGTCATCGAATCGGCCGAACGGTTCGGGCTCTCGCAGCTCCACCAGCTGCGCGGCCGTGTGGGCCGCGGCGGCGAACAGTCCTACTGCATCCTCATGTCGGGAGAGAAACTATCACGGGAGTCCCGCGCCCGCCTCGACGCCATGTGCGAGACCAACGACGGGTTCCGCCTCGCGGAACTCGACCTCAAACTCCGCGGCGCCGGCGACATCAACGGGACCCAGCAGAGCGGTATGGCCTTCGACCTGAAAATCGCCAGCCCCACGGCCGACATTCAGATACTTACACTCTCGCGCGAAGCCGCCGCCGCAATCCTCGCTGCGGACCCCGAACTGGAAAAACCCGGAAACCGGGGACTCGCAACCTTGAAAAAACGCTACTCCGGAAAGGAAGAGATCGATTTCTCTCGCATTTCGTAATATTTCGCTATATTCGCGCCGGAAACAACCTTAAATCAGCCTGTCCATGAAACGTCTGTTGTTCGCCATACTGCTGCTCGGGGCGGCTTCGCCGATCGCGGCACAACTCTACCACCCCGGCGAAGAGCTCTACTACCGCGTGAGCTACAAGGCCAAGATGTTCCCCAATACGGAGGTTGGAGCCGTGGAGGTCAAGACCACGGAAAGCCAATTCAACGGCTCGACCCACTACAAGGTAGAAGGGATCGGCCGTACGCTGCCTACCTATCGGTGGTTCTTTAACCTCGAGGACATCTACTCCGTATGGATCGACACCGCCGCACTCCGGCCCGTACACTTCGTAAGCGATATCCGCGAGGGAGAGTACACCTTCGAGAGCGTCTACAACTACGACTGGAATAAAAAGGTCGTACACACCCGCTGGAGCAGCCGCAAGAGGCCCTTCCAGGAGAAGGACCTCGCCCTGACCGACGCAAGCATGGACCCTATCTCCCTCTTTTTCACCCTGCGGTCTGCCCAAGCCGAGGACTTCCGCGTCGGAGAGCCTGCCACGCTCGAAATGGTACTTCAGGACACCGTCCGCGTACTGCGCTACCGCTACCTTGGCCCCGAAGAGAAGAAAATACGAAACATCGGAAGGTTCCGCACGCTGAAGTTCGAATGCCAACTCGGCACCACCGAGGGCTATTCGTTCACCGACGGCTCGATCTTCACGATCTGGATCTCTGACGACCGCAACAAAATCCCCCTATACATCGAATCCCCGGTCAAAATCGGCAGTATAAACGCCTATATCACGGGATTCCGGGGACTGAAATATCCCCTTGAGAGTCGGATAAAGTAAAATTTTCATATCTTTGCAAAAAACATCCCCGACCATGGAAGACAAATACGGTTACGACCCTTCGGAGTTCGAAGAGGAAGAGGACAGTTACAACACCCCGCAACCCGACAAGTCGATTCGCGGATACCGCATCGTGATCATCATCCTTTCGGTGATCCTCGTCGCGCTCTCGGTGCTCTATTTCAGCATCCACCGCCAGCAGATGTACGACAACCAGATGCTTCAGGCCGACCGCGACTCGATCCAGAACGACCTCGGGCGACTGATGAGCGATTACGACAGCCTGCGTTTCCAGAACGACAGCATCGCCGCCAGCCTCGAAAAGGCCAACGAGGTGATGGAACAACTCAAACAGGAGCGCCGCTGGAACTATGCCAAGATCAAACAGTATGAGAAGGAGGTCGGAACGCTGCGCTCGATCATGAAGGGATACGTCCGACAGATCGACTCGCTCAACACGCTCAACAAGAAACTCATCAAGGAAAATGTCGGATACCGCAAGGAGATATCCTCGGCCAAACTGCGCGCCGAAATGGCCGAAGAGAAGGCCGCGGAACTCGACAACAAGGTCAAGATCGGTGCCGTGCTCCGCGCCCGCGACATCCGGCTCGCCGCACTCAACGACCGCGGGAATCCCGTCTCGAGAATCAAGAACGCCTCGCGCCTGCGCGTCGACTTCGTCCTCTCGGCCAACGAACTGGCCTCGCCGGGAAACAAGGCGATCTATGTGCGCATCTCCTCGCCCGACGGATACGTGCTGACGACCGAGGCCATGCCGACCTTCGAATTCGAGGGCGAACGCCTCAGCTATTCGGCCATGCGTGAGGTCGATTACGACCCCGGGCAGGACCTCGAAATCGGAATCTACTACAACTCGACCGGGTTCGCCGCCGGGACCTACCGGATTCAGCTCTACTGCGAAGGCAGGCTGATCGGCCAGACCGAGGTTATGATGAAATAGGCCCGACCTCTGTCAGGGAGGGTGAGGCAGCCGGATGGAGTGTGCTCCGTCCGGCTTTTTGTATCGACAACGCTCACGGAAGCAAAAATTTTTCCGCCCGGAGAGTTCGGGATGCGCGGGGATTTCTTATTTTTGTATGACTGGGCCCATGCAAGCCCGGGAAACGAACCCATGAAACTCATCTTCGAAATCGAATACCGCACCCGCTGGGGCGAACAACTCGTCCTGCTGTTCGGACGCCGCAGAGTCGCGCTGCAATACACCGACGGCGGCATCTGGCACGGAACGATCGAACACCACGCCGACCGCACCCCCGTCGTCTACGGCTATGCCGTCGAACGCGACGGGGAGTGTATCCGCACCGAATGGCGCCCCCATACGCTCCGCCTCCCGGAGAGGGCCGGGCTGCAGCTGCTCCGAATCCGCGACCGCTGGCAGGAGATGCCCGCCGATGCGCCGTTCTATACCTCGGCCTTCACACAAAGCATCTTCGCCCGTGCGGCCGAAACCGCCCGAAACCGCCCGAAACGGGCCCGGACATCCCCGGTTCCACGGGCAACCGTCTCGTTCCGCGTCGTGATGCCCTCGCTGCGCCCCGACGAGACGCTGGCCCTGGCCGCCGACTCGCTCGACCACTGGGACCGCATCGTGGCAATGGACGACAGCCTGTTCCCCGAATGGAGCCTCACGCTCGACCTGCCGAACGGCAGCGAATACAAACTCCTCGTCGCAGAGCGCACTACCCTCCGGCCTATCCGCTGGGAGGAGGGCGCCAACCGCATCTGGACGGGCTCCGCAAACGGGGAGGAACACTGCATCGAGGCGTCGGTCGTACCCCGTTTTCCCGAACGCCGTTGGCGCGGCGCCGGAACCGCCATCCCGGTCTTCTCGCTCCGCTCGAAGGAGAGTTTCGGCATCGGAGAGTTCTCCGACCTCAAGCGGCTCGTCGACTGGGCTGTCGAGACCCGGCAGCGCGTCATCCAGGTCCTGCCGGTCAACGACACCACGCGCTCCGGCACCTGGGAGGACTCCTACCCCTACAACGCCATCTCGACCTTCGCACTGCATCCGCAATACCTGCGGCTGACGGAGGCCGGCGTCCCGGCAGACGACTCCTACCGCCACCTCCGCAACACGCTCAACGCCCTGCCGGAGGTCGACTACGAGCAGGTAAACCGGACCAAACAGCGGCTCCTGCGCCAAGCCTTCGAACGCGATGCGGGACGGACTGCACGGCACCGCGGCTACAAGGAGTTCGTGGCCGCAAACACCCACTGGCTGATACCCTATGCGGCCTTCTGCACGCTGCGCGATGAATTCGGCACGGCCGACTTCACCCGCTGGGGCCAATACGCCCGTTACGACAAAACGGCCGTCGAGGCCTACTGCCGTCGGCATCACCGCGACATCGCCTTCCACCTGTATGTCCAGTACCACCTGCACCTCCAACTCGCGGAGGTCAGCCGCTACGCCCGCTCGCGGGGCATCGTTCTCAAGGGCGACCTGCCGATCGGGATCAGCCGCACGAGTGTCGACGCATGGCTCTATCCGCACCTCTTCCACCTCGACGCCCAGGCCGGCGCCCCACCCGACGCCTTCTCTGAAACGGGCCAAAACTGGGGATTCCCGACCTACGACTGGGAGCGCATGTCGCGCGACGACTTTGCCTGGTGGCGCGCCCGACTCTCGAAAATGGCCCAATATTTCGACGCCTTCCGTATCGACCACATCCTCGGGTTCTTCCGCATCTGGGAGATTCCGGTCCACGCCGTACACGGCCTGCTGGGGTATTTCAACCCCGCGCTGCCCTATTCGGCCGCCGAGTTGCACGACCTGGGGTTCGACCTCGCCGGGGGCCGGTACCTCACCCCGGCGATCGACGACCGCATGCTCGGGGAGCTTTTCGGAGAACTGGCCGACGAGGTGCACCGCACGTGTCTGAAAAACGGGCGGCTGCGTCCGGAATACTCCACGCAACGCAAGGTCGTCGACCGCTTCCCCGGGAAGGACGAGAAATCGACCCGGCTGCGCGAGGGGCTGCTCTCGCTGCTCGACGACGTGCTCTTCATTGAGGACCCGCGGCACAAAGGCCGCTTCCATCCCCGCATCTCGGCCCACACGACCTTTGCCTACCGGTCGCTCGACGAAGCCAGGCGCCATGCCTTCGACCGTCTCTACGACGACTTCTTCTACCGCCGCCACAACCGTTTCTGGAAGGATTCGGCCCTACATAAACTTCCGTCGCTGCTCGGAGCCACGGGCATGCTGGCCTGCGGTGAGGACCTCGGCATGATCCCCGACTGCGTACCTGAAACGATGCGCGAGTTGCAGATCCTCTCGCTCGAAATACAGCGCATGTCCAAACTGCCCGGCGAGTGGTTCGCCGATCCGGCACGCTACCCCTATCACTCGGTCTGCTCGACATCGACGCACGACATGGCTCCCCTGAGGGCATGGTGGGAGGAGGATTCCAACATCACCGCCCGCTTCTACCACGACACCCTCGGGTGCGACGGCACGCCTCCGACGCATTGCGAAACGTGGATCGCACAGCGGGTAATCAACATGCACCTGAACGCCCCCTCGATGCTCGCCATCTTGCCGCTGCAGGACTGGCTCGCCCTCGACGGGCAGCTACGGCGTCCCGACCCCGCCGCCGAACGGATCAATGTCCCGGCCGTCCACCGCTACTATTGGAGGTATCGCATGCACCTCACGCTCGAAGAGTTGCTCGGGCAGGAGGCGTTCAACAAGACACTGCGCGAGATGATCTCCTGCAGCGGCCGGCAATAAACGGACGTGCCGTGCGACGCAACACTCGCTTCGGCAGAGCTCGCAGAAAACCGGAAAAGCAGGGCGACAAGGCCGGAAGGAGACGACCGAGCCGGTCGGCAGCACGGCCTCTGTAAATAAAAAACGGAGCCTTTCCGCAAGGCTCCGTTACACAGTCGTCAGGCTGGATTATTTCGCATCCTGCCAGATCAGCGCCGAGGCTCCGAGGATGGCCGCATTCTTGCCCTGGATACCGCTTGGGAGCAGTTTCACTTTGTTCTTGAAGACGAAGAGCATGTTCTCCTCCATGTACCATTGCGTGGGCTCGAAAATCAACTTCCCGGCCTTCGACAGTCCGCCGAAGAGGAAAATAGCCTCCGGAGAGGTCACCGTCACGACATCGGCCAAAGCACGGCCCAGCATCTCGCCCGTAAAACGGAACGCCTCCTTGGCGATCGGGTCGCCCTGCTCGGCAGCGGCCGAAATCATCGAAGCGTCGAGATCGCTGAAGGCGATGTCGCGCAACTTGCTGGGCGCATTCATCTTGGCCATCAATTCAAAAGCGGTTCGTTTGATACCCGTCGCCGAAACATAAGTCTCCAGGCAACCGCGACGCCCGCAACCGCACTCACGGCCGTTCCGCTCGACGATCACGTGCCCGAACTCCCCGGCAAATCCGTCATTGCCGTAGATCATCTCGCCATTGGCGACAAAGCCCGAACCGAGGCCCGTCCCGAGCGTGATCATAATGAAGTCCTTCATGCCCTTGGCATTGCCGTAGATCATCTCACCGATCGTCGCGGCATTGGCATCGTTGGTGATGAGGGTCTTGACCCCGTTGAACCGTTTCATAATGTCGTCGGCCAGGTAGAAAAGACGGCGGCTGGAGTCCCGGTCGGTATCGCTCTCCCGGAACCGCCAAAGGTTCGCAGGAGTCTCGATCGTTCCCTTATGGAAATTGGCGTTCGGAGCTCCGATCCCGATACCCATCAGCTCGTAATCGAACGACACGCTCTGGGACAACGCCTTCATCGAATCGCAAAGGTCCTCCACATAGGCCGGATAATCCTCGACATAGGGGTATTTCTTGGTCGAGATGACCGATTCGGCATACAGATCGCCATTTTCGTCCACGAGACCGAAAGCGGTATTGATACCACCGATGTCTACGCCGATTGCAAGTTTTTTCATAGTCGCGTTCAAGTTAATTTTAGGTATGACATTTATCAACAAAGTTAACTGAAAATTCGGCTACTCCAAACTTTTTTTTTACTTTTGTCTCAGTTTCCGATTTCTAACTCCCGACTTTTAACGATTTTTCCGCACCATGCAAACGAACGAGCAGTTGCTTTCCGTCATCGAGAACTACCTGGCTCAGACCGATCTCCCGGCCGAGCCCGAACTCCTCTATGCACCCATCGGATACTCCCTCGCCGGAGGCGGGAAACGGCTGCGTCCGATGCTGCTGCTGCTCGCCTGCGGCATCTTCTCCGAAAACATCCAGCACGCCCTGCCCGCAGCAGCTGCCGTCGAGGTGTTCCACAACTTCACGCTCCTGCACGACGACATCATGGACAATGCCGCCGTGCGCCGCGGAAAACCCTCGGTATATGCCAAATGGGGCCAGAACGTGGCCATCCTCTCGGGCGACGCCATGCTGATCCAGGCCTATCGGCTCCTCGAACTCATCCCGCGGCAGTGGCTCCCGCAGGTGCTCTCGACCTTCAACACCATGGCACTCGAGGTGTGCGAAGGGCAGCAGTACGACATGGACTTCGAGCAGAAAGCAAAAGTCTCGGTGGTCGAATACATGCACATGATTGAACTCAAGACCTCGGCACTGCTGGCCGGAGCCGTGGTAATCGGGGCCACGCTCGGAGGCGCCACGGAGTCCGACTGCCGGAAACTGCGACGATTCGCCACGGAACTGGGACTCGCCTTCCAGCTGCAGGACGACCTCCTGGACAGCTATGGCGACGAACGGCTCGGGAAAGCCATCGGCGGCGACATCCTCGAAGGCAAAAAGACCTACCTGATGATCACGGCCATGAGCCATGCCGACGAGCCGACGCGCGAAATCCTCCGCACGGCCTACCGCAACCCGAAACTCGACAACGAGCAGAAGATCGCCGCCGTGAAAGCCGTCTATGACCGGCTCGACGTGCCGCGCCTGACCGAACAGCAGATCGAACTCCGCTTCGACCGGGCGCTCTCGATTCTCGACACCCTTACGGCCCCCACGGAACGTACGGTCCGCATGCGGGAATTCGCCCAAAGCCTCATGGGCCGCAAAAACTGAGGCATGAAACGCTCCGACATCGAAATCATGGCCCCCGTGGGGTCGTACGAATCCCTCGCCGCAGCCATTCAGGCCGGGGCCGACGCCGTCTATTTCGGCGTGGGGAAGCTCAACATGCGCTCCGCTTCGGCCGCCAACTTCTCGCTCGACGACCTCGGACGCATCGTGGCGACGGCCCGCCGTGCCGGGGTGAAGAGCTACCTGACGGTCAACACCATCGTCTACGAGGAGGAGATCGACGAGGTGCGACGGGTCATCGACCGCGCACACGCCGAAGGGGTCGACGCCATCATCGCCTCCGACATGGCCGCCATCCTCTACGCCAGCGAGATCGGGCAGGAGGTGCACATCTCGACGCAGTGCAACATCTCGAACTCCGAAGCCGTGCGTTTCTATGCCCAATGGGCCGATACGGTGGTGCTGGCCCGCGAGCTCTCGCTCGAGCAGGTCGCCGCGATCCACCGTCGCATCGTCGAGGAGCCGATTCTCGGACCGAAAGGCAAGCCCGTCGCCATCGAGATGTTCGCCCACGGAGCCCTCTGCATGTCGATCTCCGGGAAATGCTACCTCTCGCTCTACGAGACGGGATGCTCGGCCAACCGCGGCGTCTGCCGCCAGCTGTGCCGCCGAAAATACACCGTCACCGATACCGAAACCGGGGCGCAGCTCGATATTGACGGACGTTATGTCCTCTCGCCCAAGGACCTCTGCACGATCGACTTCCTCGACCGGATGCTCGACGCCGGCGTACGGGTACTGAAGATCGAGGGACGGGCCCGCGGCGCAGAGTATGTCAAGCGCGTGGTGGAGGGTTACGACACCGCCCTGCGCGCCATCGAGGCGGGAACCTATACGCCGGAACTGGCCGCCGGACTCAAGGAGCGGCTGCGGGAGGTTTTCAACCGCGGATTCTGGGAAGGGTACTACGCCGGACGCCCCGTCGTGGAGCACAGCCCCGCCTACGGTTCGTCGGCCACACGCCGCAAGGTCTATGTCGGCAAGGTGGTGAACTTCTACAAAAAACTCTCCGTCGCCGAGGTGCTCGTCGAGGCGGCGCCACTCTCGGTCGGCGAAAAGATCTTCTTCCTCGGCGCCACGACGGGCGTGGCCGAACAGTCCCTCGACCAACTCCACGGACCCGACGGCAAACCGACCCGCCAGGTCGTCCAGGGCGAGCTCTGCGCCATCCGCACCCCGGGGGTGATCCGCCGCGGCGACAAGCTCTACAAATTCGAACATACCCTTTGATTCCAAATTCCATACCTGCTGTCACATGAAAAAATTCCTGTCGCTCCACGTACTTCTCCTGTCGATGCTCTTGGTCGCCTGCGACAAAAACTACTACTACATCGACGACACGACGATCGACCTGAAGGCCCAGAACATCGAGGCCGTCGGGACGCTCTTCTACAACATGGCCCGACAACCCGAAGAGGCCGAACAGCTCATAAGCATCGCCGAAACGACACTCTTCAACCGTTACACCGATCTGCTGCCCATCTCCGACCGGGCCGTCGACCAGCGCGGAACCGCCCGCGGATCGGCCATCGGACAGTTGGCCACAGCGCTGACCCGCGCGTCGGAAGAGATGAAGCAACAACTCTTCGATGCCGCCGACCAGTTCCTGGGACCCTACGATCCGAAGATCATTTCGCCGGCGCTGAACGCCTACGCCATCACAACCGCCTCGAACCAGATCATCGAGGCATATGCCTATAACCCCCAGATGTTCGCCGACCTGCAGGAGCTCTGCGAGACCTATCTCGGCATCGAACTTGAAGCGATCGCAAGGAACTAAGCCGCCCCCGCGGGCCACGACCTCCGACGACAACCTAAACCCAAATAAATGATGAAAAACAACCCGTCTCAAACCCCTTCGAAACGACTCCTGTCGCTCGACGCCCTGCGCGGATTCGACATGATGTTCATCATGGGATTCGCCGGACTCGTCGTCGCCCTGTGCAAGCTCTTCCCCGGAGGTTTCTCCGACTGGCTCTCCGCCCAGATGGGACATGCCGAGTGGAACGGATTCTTCCACCACGACACCATCTTCCCGCTGTTCCTCTTCATCGCAGGCATCTCGTTCCCCTTCTCGCTGGCCAAACAGCGGAGCCTGGGACACAGCGACCGGCAGATTTGGCTGAAGGTGATCCGCCGCGGCCTGACACTCGTCGTGCTCGGGTTCATCTACAACGGGATGCTCCGTCTCAACCTCGGCACGCTGCGCCTGCCGAGCGTCCTGGGACGCATCGGGTTGGCATGGATGTTCGCCGCCATGATCTATCTCTGCTGCAACACCCGGGTGCGGATCGCAATCGCCGCCCTCCTGCTCGTCGGATACGGGCTCGTGCTGCAGTTCGTCGCGGCCCCCGATGTAGCGGGCGCCGACGCGCTCTCGTTTCAGGGCAATATCGTAGGCTACATCGACCGCACGATCATGCCGTCGCACCTGCTGGGTGGCGGGTTCGATCCCGAGGGCCTGCTGAGCACCCTCCCGGCCATCGTGACAGCCATGCTGGGCATGTTCACCGGGGAGTTTATCCGGCGCCCCGACGAGGAGGTCTCCGGCAAACGGAAAGCCGGGTACATGGCCCTGGGAGCCGTCGTGCTGCTCGTGCTGGCTCTCTGCCTGAACCCCATGCAGCCGATCAACAAGAAACTCTGGACCCCGGCCTTCGTCTTCGCCGCAGGGGCCTATTCGCTCGGCATGTTCGCACTGTTCTACTACCTGATCGACGTCAGGCAGTGGCGCCGCTGGACACGCTTCTTCCAGGTGATCGGCGTCAACTCGATCACCATCTACATGGCTCAGCGCTTCATCGACTTCGACTACACGAACCGCCTCATCCTCGGCGGGCTGGCCGAAAAGTGCCCTGCCGAGGTCGGAGGCGTCATCCTCGCAGCGGGATATATCGCCCTCTGCTGGCTGCTGCTGTGGTTCCTCGATCGGAAGAAGGTCTACCTCAAGGTATGATCCGCAGCGAACCGGAGCTCCATGGTACGACACCTCCCCTCTGCGGGAGGTGTCTTTTTGTCCGGGGAGAAGCCGCCGAAGACGCAGGCGGACGGGAGGGCAGGCGAGCAGGAGAGCTGGAAAGCTGGAGGGCAGGAGAGCCGGAAGGCGAGAGACGGGAGGATAAAAGGGACTGAATGAACTGAATGGGCTGGGACGGGCTGGGACAATCGGACAAAAACAGTCATCCCGGGCCGGAGATGAGCGCGCCCGCAATCCCCAGAAACCGGATTTCGCCGTTTTTTCGTATCTTTGCCGCGATGTTCGCAGCTCGTCACATACCCGAACGTCCCCTCGACGGAATTCCGATGCCCCGACGCATCGGCGCCATCCTGGCCGTCGCCTTCGGCGTGTCCCTCTCGGTCATCGACGCCACGATCGCCAACGTCGCCCTCCCGACCATCGGAGCACGGCTCGGCATATCGTCGGCCGACTCCATCTGGATCGTCAACGCCTACCAGCTCGCCATCATGGTCTCGCTGCTCTCGTTTTCGGCCCTGGGCGACGTCATCGGATGCCGCAAGGTTTACATCGGAGGGTTGGTTCTCTTCACGGCGGCTTCGGTCGGATGCGCCCTCTCGCGATCGCTCCAAGGGCTCGTCCTGACCCGTGTGTTCCAGGGATTCGGCGCCGCGGCCATCACCTCGGTAAACACCACCCTCATCCGCTTCATCTACCCCAAGACACAACTCGGACGCGGCATGGGCATCAACGCCACGGTCGTGGCTGTCTCGTCGGTCGCGGGCCCGACACTCGCCGCCGGCATCCTCTCGGTGGCCGACTGGCCGTGGCTCTTCGCCGTGAACGTCCCGATCGGGCTCATCGCCCTGGCCCTCGGCGGCCGCTTCCTGCCCGCCAACCCCGTGCGGGTGCGCAACCACCGCTTCGACTGGCGCGACGCCGTGATGAACGCCCTCACCTTCGGGCTGCTCATGGCTTCGGTCGAGGGACTCTCACACGGACTCGACCCGCGCATCCTCTCGCTCGGCGTCGCGGCCCTGCTCATCGTGGGCTTCTTCTTCATCCGCTCCCAACTCCACGAAGAGTTCCCCATCCTTCCGTTCGACCTGCTGCGCATCCCGATCTTCTCGGTCTCGGTCCTGACGTCGATCTGCTCGTTCCTCGGACAGATGCTCGCCATGGTCGCCCTGCCCTTCTACCTGCAACACGTCTGCGGGTACAGCGACGTGACCACCGGGCTGCTGCTCACCGCATGGCCCGCCATCATCATGGTCGTGGCTCCCGTAGCCGGCATCCTCGTCGAACGCATCCACGCCGGGCTGCTGGGCGGCCTGGGGCTCATGGCCATGGCTACGGGACTCTTCCTGCTGGTCTTCCTGCCCGAGCACCCCACGGACTTCGACATCATCTGGCGGCTGGTCCTCTGCGGCGCCGGGTTCGGGCTCTTCCAATCGCCCAACAACAGCATCCTGATCGCCTCGGCACCCCCCGAGCGCAGCGGTTCGGCCAGCGGCATGCTCGCCACGGCCCGGCTCGTGGGACAAACCACCGGTGCGGCGCTCATGGCCCTGCTGTTCCACATCGTCCCGGAAAACAGCACCCACACCGCCCTGATGATCGCCGGAGGCTTCGCCCTCGCGGGCGCCGCCGTCAGCCTTGCGCGCATCTCCCTGCCGCTGCCCGAAGGGCTGGCCCGCCGCAAACCCCGATCACACGCCTGACCCTGTTATGAAACACCTCATCCCGTTGCTCCTGCTCCTCATCCCTTGCGGCTCGGCAGCCCAAACACCCGTTGCGGAGGCGGATTCCATCGCAACCGCGCACGTCGCCGCCGACTCTACCCGCTTCGTACGTCCGCCCTATCTTCGCGAGGGGGACACCGTAGGCATCGTCTCCCCGGCCGGACGCCTGCCTTTGAAAGCCGACACCGCCAAGGTCCGCGAGCGGTTTGAAGCATGGGGCCTGCATGTGAAATTCGGAGCCCACTACGCCGATCAGGAGCAACCCTACTTCGCCGGAACCGACGCACAACGCGCCGAAGACCTCCAGCGGATGGTCGACGACCCCTCGGTCAAGGCGGTCATCGCCTACCGCGGCGGGTATGGGTCGGTGCGCCTGCTGCCGATGCTCCGGCTCGAAAAACTGCAAGAGCATCCCAAATGGATCGTCGGGTTCAGCGACATCACTCTTCTCCACCTCGTACTCCGGCGCCTCGGCGTGGAGAGCATCCACGGAGCCATGCCCGGATCGTTTGTCTTCGACGAGGAGGACCCCTCGGCCGAGTCGCTGCGCAGGGCCCTCTTCGGGCAGACCGACAGCATTGCCGTCCCGCCCCATCCGCTGAATTGCCCCGGAACCGCCTCGGGACGTCTGGCCGGAGGGAACCTCATGCAGCTGTGTTCCGCCCTGGGAACCCCCGAAGAGCTGGAGGTCGACACCCCTACGATACTGTTCATCGAGGAGATCGGAGAGTTCGTCTACCGCATCGACCGCATGATGCAGAGCCTCCAGCGCAGCGGAAAACTCCGCAACCTGAAGGCCGTACTGGTCGGGCACTTCTCTGAAATGATGGGGCTCAAGCGTTTCGGCGTGGAAGACCCCTACGAGGTGCTCGACCCCTACCTCCGGCCACTCGGAATCCCCGTCGTCTACGGATTCCCCGCAGGCCACGCCGCACCCAACCGGTCGGTCTACCTGGGCCGCGAGGTGACCGTCCAGGTCGACGAAACAGGGGCCCGGCTCCTCTTCTGAAGGTACTTTTACAGAAAATAACCGCAAATAACCACCCGCGGGGGTGCGGCTCACGTATTTTTTATTATTTTTGTGGAAAACACATCTCACATCATGTTCTCCGCAAAAACCTATACCTCACGGCGCGAAACCCTGCGCACGAAGATCGGCAGCGGCATCATCCTGCTGCCCGGAAACCCGTTCTCCCCGAACAACTACCCCAACAACGCCTACTATTTCCGCCAGGACTCGACCTTCCGCTACTACTTCGGGCTCAATGTCGCCGACCTGGTCGGCGTGATCGACGCCGATTCGGGCGAGGAGGCCCTCTATGGCGATGACCTGACGGTCGAGGACATCATCTGGACAGGCCCCCAGCCCTCGTTGCACGACATGGCCGCCGAAGTGGGCGTCCGCGCAACCTTCCCCATGGCCCAACTCCAGGATCGTCTGCGCAAGGCCATCGCCCTGGGACGAAAGATCCACTACCTCCCGCCCTATCGCGGAGAGACGAAACTCCAGCTTTCGGCCCTGCTCGGCATCAAGCCCGAACTGCTCCATGACTACAAGTCCGTCGAACTGATGTTCGCCGTGGCGGAGATGCGCGAAAAGAAGAGCCCGGAGGAGATCGAAGCCCTCGAACGCGCCTTCCACATCGGATACGACATGCATTTGCTGGCCATGAAGATGTGCCGCCCGGGCGTCATCGAACGCGAAATCTCCGGCGCCATCGAAGGCATCGCACGGTCGAAGGGCCAGGGCGTATCGTTCCCCTCGATCGTCTCGCAGCACGGAGAGACGCTCCACAACCTCAACGCCGAAGGCGTACTGGAACCCGGACGCCTGCTGCTCTGCGACGCCGGAGGCGAAAGCCTCGAGGGCTACTGCTCCGACCACACGCGCACCTATCCCGTCAGCGGGAAGTTCGACTCCCGGCAACGCGAAATCTACGACATCGTGCTGGCCGCACACGACCATGTGGCCCGCATCGTCCGACCCCATATGATGTACACGGAGATCCACAATGCCGCCTACATGGTCCTCGCCGAGGGACTTGTCGCGCTCGGGTTGCTCAAGGGGTCGCCGGCCGACGCCGTGGCAGCGGGCGCCATGACGATGCTCATGCCCCACGGACTCGGGCACGGACTCGGAATGGACGTCCACGACTGCGAGGCCATGGGCGAGCGGTCGTTCGACTTCTCGTCGATCGCCGACCGTGCCGCACGCTCGGCAACCTGCGTCTACCGCGCAGCCTGGAGGGTTGAACCCGGTACGGTGATGTCCGACGAACCGGGCCTCTACTTCATCCCCGCCCTGATCGACAAGTGCCGCGCCGAAGGGCTCTACAAGGGAATCGTCGACTACGACCGGCTCGATGCATACCGCAATTTCGGCGGCATCCGCATCGAGGACGACCTGCTCGTGACCGACGAAGGTTGCCGCATCATCGGCGACCGCAAGATTCCCGTAACGGTCGAGGAACTCGAAGCCGTCGTCGGGAAATAGCCCCTGCGGCAAACTGCAGAAACGCAAAAACAAGAACTGTCCAACAAAAAAACAGACACCCCCTGCATCATGAAAAAGACGCTTCTTTCACTCTTCATGCTTGCGGCAGCGCCCCTGCTCGCCGTCGCACAACCTCAGGACTGGGCCAACTACGGCCGGTATGCCGAAGCCAACGCCCAACTCACCGCAGCCCCCGACGTCGTATTCATGGGCAACTCGATCACCGACGGTTGGGACGACGCCCATCCGGCGTTCTTCACCGACAACAACTTCGCCTGCCGCGGCATCGGCGGGCAGGTGACGAGCCAGATGCTGTGCCGCTTCCGCGCCGACGTGATCAACCTCCACCCGAAAGCCGTGGCAATCCTGGCCGGAACCAACGACCTGGCACTCAACAACGGCCCGATCGACATCCCGCACATCGCCGAGAACATCGTCTCGATGGCCGAACTCGCCCTGGCCGCAGGAATCCGCCCCATAATCTGTTCGGTGCTCCCCGTCGGGCAATACCCCTGGCGTCCCGAAGTGGAGAATGCCTCCGGGAAAATCCGCGAGCTCAATGCCTTGCTCCAGGCCTATGCCGAAGAGCGTGGGGTCGAATGGGTCGACTACCATGCCGCCATGGATGCCGGCGACGGTTCCATGCGCAGCGAGTACAGCAACGACGGCGTACACCCCACTCCCGACGGATACACCGTCATGGAGCGCATCATCCTCCCCGTACTGAAGCCCTACATGTCGGCCAAACAGTAGCGCCGAGTTCCGGTTTCATTGAAAAATCGCCCTCCCGGGGGCGATTTTTTCTTTCCGAAAGTTGTTTTTCCCGATTATTTCGTATATTTATAGTCGCGCAAAAAAACGGGCGCGGATACACCGCCCGCCAATACGCCTACCGAACCGAAACAAAACCTAAAACTATCGGGAATATGAAAAACTATTCAGCCAAAGAAATCAAGAACATCGTTCTCATCGGCGCGCCCGGCACGGGTAAAACTACCCTTGCCGAAGCGATGGCCTATGAGGGGAAGGTCATCGACCGCAGGGGTAGTATCGAGACGAACAACACGCTCTCGGACAACACGGATATCGAGC
>DXGO01000134.1 GCA_019113885.1 Candidatus Alistipes intestinipullorum
CGCCACGAGCAGGGGCGTCTCGCCCACCCCGTTGCGGGCATCGATCGACGCTCCAGCCCCGAGCAGTCTCTCCACGAGGAAGCGATTGCCCGCCTGTGCCGCCCAATGCAGCGGTGTTGTCCCGTCGGGCAGCGGCCGGTTGGCATCGGCTCCGGCGTCGAGGAGCATCCGGGCAATGTGCAGATTCCCGCGTCCGCACGCCACCAGCAACGGCGTTTCGCCCGCATCGTTCGGCGCATCGAGTTGCGCTTTCGAGGCCGCGAGCAGCGTACGCACGACCTCGGCCTGATCGTTGTAAACGGCTTGGTGCAGCGGCGTATTACCATTGGTATCGCGCGCCATGCCGTTTGCCGCATCGTTTTGTGTGAGGCGAGCAACTACTTCTGTCAGACCGTGTGCCGTGGCGTAGTCCAGCGCGCGATGTCCCGTCTGGTCCGTAGCCTCGGTATCGGCACCGCGGTCGATCAGCCACAGAGCGGCATCCGTGCAGCGGTTCTCTACGAGCCGCATCAGCGGCGTGCAGCCCTCCCGGTCGGAAGCATCCGGATCGGCCCCGGCATCGAGAAGTCGGGCCAGAATCTCACGATTGCCCTTTCGGGCGGCGGCGTGCAGGGGTGTTTCTCCCCGATTGTTGGCCTGCGACGGATCGGCTCCCCGGTCGAGCAGCAACGCGGCCAGATCGCGAAAGCCCTGCCGACAGACGTAATGGAGCGCCGTGTTGCCCTCGGCATTGCGCCGGTTGAGATCGATGCCTCCCCGTTCGAGGAGAATCTTCACGATGTTTTTCTGTCCGTTGCGGCAGGCGTTCAGAAAGGTCTGGAAGGTATCCATAGCGTTGATTTCAGACGTGTTTCAGCAAAAATTTCACAAGCGACTCGTTGTTGCTGCGCATGGCGATGTCGAGCGGCGTACGCCCTTCGTTGTCGACGGCCGAGACATCGGGCCGTCCGAAGTCGAGGAGCAGTTCGGCCGCCTGCCGTGCCGCCGCATGCGTGTAGCCCTCGGCCACATAGTGCAGCACGGTGCGCCCCACGTTGTCGGCGGCGCAGGGGTCGGCACCGGCCTCCAGCAACAGCTCCAGCATCTCCGATTGATACGGCCCGGCGCTGTGCGGGCCCAGCAGATGCATCAAGGCCGTACGCCCCATTGCATCGCGGGCATTCACCTCGACCTTTTGTTTCAGTAGGCGCCGCAAGGTCCAGATGGCCAATTCGTAGTCGTCGTGCTGGCACGCCAGCATGAGGGCCCGTTCGTCTTTCCCCGTCTGTGGGGCATCGGGGTGCCACTCCCGCTGCTCGAAAAGTTCCAGGAGCGGTGCGAATCGCTCCATGCCGTCCGATACGCGACATCCCTGCTCGATCCAAACGGAAAAGGGAGACATACCTTTTGCAGTCCGTCGGTTGGGATCGGCTCCGGCCCGGAGCAGCATCGCCGCGATTTCGGTCTCGCCCCACTCCAGCGCGCAGACCAGCGGCGTCTTGCCCGTCCAGTCGTTCATTTCGCGGTCGTCGCTCTCCGCATTGAGATCGACACCTGCCTGCAGCAGGGCCTCCAGCGCTTTCCGATCCTTTTTGCGCAGCGCCTGGAAGAGGTCCATCCCGCCGGTCTCTATCGTGAGTTCGTCAAACGGATCCTCGCTCGAAAGCAGGGCGCCCACCCATTTGGCTCCGCCCTCCATGGCGAGGTCAAAGGCCCGTCGGCCGGCCGAGTTCTTCTCGTCGGGGGCGATCTGCCCGCTGTGGAGCAGCAGTGCCGCCGTCGCATAGCAGCGCATCTGTTCCGTCTGGAGTTCCTCCAGCTCTTCGCGGGCCTCCCGCTGCTGCTTCTCCGAGACCCACCGTTCGCTGAAGCTGGCGATAAAACGCTCCTTGCCGGCGATCTCTCGTGCGGTATCGGCGGCGCGGCGGCAGAGGATGTGCAGGGCGTTGTCGCCATAGCTGTTCGCGGTGTCGAGCCGCTGCCCGGAGCTGATCAGCACGGCGGCCATCGCGTGGTGGCGGTTTTGCACGGCTTCGATCAGCGCCGTTGTACCGCGAGCCGAGCGCGGAAGGTTCGCGCCGCGATCGAGCAGCAGCCGTGCAGCCGCGGCAATCGGTTCCTCCAGGAATGGCATCCTGCTGCGGCGCGAGGCCAGACGGAAGAGCGGCGTGTGTCCCTCTTCGTCGCGGTCGTTCACCTCGGCCCCGCGGTCGAGCAGCGAAGCGATGGTCTCGCAGTCGGCAAATTCCGCCGCAATATGCAGCGACGTGCGGCCGTAGTTATCCTCGTCGCGTGCATCGGTCGGAATCTCGTCAAGGAGTTGTCGCTGGCGCTCCTCCTTTGCAGGGTTCGGATAGTAATAAAGGTCGTAGAGTTCCCGGAGCAGTGTCATCGGTCGATTGGTTTAAGCAAGTTTTCAAGGTGTTCGTATCGGTGCCCAAGACGGGCGGCAATTGTGCGCACCTCCTCGTTGCGGCCCAGATGGAAGGCAGCCTCGGCCCGCAGGCGGAGGATCAGCGTGAGGGCATTGTCGCGCGGCGTCTCGGACAGCAGCGGACAGCGGGGCAATTCGCTCGCGGCATCCCAGCTTCGGAAGACCTCGGGAGACTGCCGCCGCGACATGGACGGGACTCCCGGGCAGGGGACTTCGCAGAGGGTGCCGTTCAGCAGCCGTTCGGCCTCTGCGATCAGCCGGTAGCTCTCTTTGTACCACCCTACATGGAAGCAGCACAGGGCCAGATTGTAGCGCGTTGGAGCATCCTCTCGCGCACTGCGTATGAAGCAGTCGTAGGCCAAGGTCCACGCTCCGCAGCAGATGTAGGTGACTCCGAACGCAAAGAGTCGTCCGGAATCCGCTCCCGCAGTCGGCGGGGTGCCTCCCATCTGTCCCATCCCCGCGCAGCTAATCGTCGATTGCCACCTCGCCCGCAGCGTCGGCCGTGAAAGCGACCGTGTAGTAGTTTGTCACGGTGAAACGTCCCTGGTATTCGGGGGATTCGCTCTCGTCGACGTAGTTCAGTTCGAACTGCACCTGCATCTGTTCCGACTCCGCGCGGTACTCCTCGCTGCGGTTCCAGCGGTCGACGTCGCTCAGCGACACCGGCCAGACCCGGAAACGGAACATCCCGGCCGACTTCAACGTCAACTTCTTGCCCTCCTCATCGGACATCACCAGTGCATCCGCCTTTTCGCCGATTTTCTGGAGGTAGTCAAAGTCGATGGCCGCGAGGTCAAGCGGTGTCGAGCAGGCGTAGGAGTTGGTCTGGCGGTCGTTCTGCTCCGGGCCGTCGGTCGTGAACTTCCCGTTGGTGAGTTGGAACGCGAGGTGGTAGTTGTTGTTGGCGGCGTCGATGTAGTAGACGTCGATATACGTGAGAATGTTCTCCAGTTGGCGGTCGCGGTTGTCCTCGCGCCACTCTACCGTGTAAATCTTGTATTTCGAAGTGTCAACGTGCTCTGCAACTAGCTCTCGGATTTTGGCAAGTCCCTCGGCGGAAGCCATCGGGAAGGTTTCGCTCGACCCGCAGGCCGTAAGCATAAAAGCGGCGACAGCTGCCGCCACGGAGATTTTCGTTAGTTTGATCATCATGTTCGTGTGTTTTTATTTATTCTTTCCTATCCCAAAAGCGAGCGGAAGGCCTCGAACTCCTTCCACGAATCGAAATATTTAGCCTCAAAGATGATGTAATTATCCGGGGTCTTGACCTTGCACTGGTGCTCTTCTTCGTCGTCCTTCACATACTCGATATCGGTAGTGAGGAATGAACGGTATCCGACCTTTCCTTTCTCGACTTCGGGATAGGTTACGCGCGGGCCGTCGACGGTGATTTGTCCCCCTTGGGCTTTCAAAGCCCGGGCATTTCGCATGCTCCGCCAAGTGAAGAAGAGTAACAGCACACCGCCTACAATCAGAATGGTAGAGAAAACCGCCGGCGAGAGAATCCGCAGATGGCGGATGCGAATGCCGAAAGGAAAGAGAGCCGGAATGACAATCATTCCTACACCAAAGGCTATGTTAGACCATTGGTTTGTGAAGATACTGGCAGGAGTGTAGTTAAAGCTCCTTTGGATGCGTTCGAAAGGTTTGTTTTCCATAAAAGTTACCGTTTGGTCAGTTTTTTATGGAGGCAAAGATAGTATAAAAAAGCAAAAATATGACCAAGTGGTCATATTTTTGCTTCAAATTGTGAGAAAAGCCCTTGCAAACCGGCTCAGCACTTCAGTAGCCCATATATATAGAGGAAGCGCCGGTGGAGAATTCCGACATCGAGACCATCGGAGAATGACATCTGGTACGAGAGTCCGATGAAAACCTGCCGGAAGAGCGCGGCAGCCTCTTCGATGTCGGTATCGTTCCGCAGTTCACCCCGCTCGACACTTCGACTGATGACGTCGCACCAGAGCCGGAACTCTTTTTCCATCCATTCGTGGAGCTTGTGCTTGCCATCGGGATAATAGAAGAGCACCTGCTGAAAGAGGTGAAAGTAACCGGCATTGGCCAATTCACCGGGCATTTTCTCCCGCTGGATATTGCCCAGCCGCACGATCTCGGCCATGGTATGTTCTACACCCTCGACGTATTTGTCGATGAAATCGCGCAACGATCCGTCCGATGGGGCGAATTTGTTCTCGGGGTCTTGGAGATGGAAGAGATAGCGGTCGGCCACGGCGATGAAGAGGTCGAGTTTCGTGGGGTAATAGTTGAAGATACCGGTTTTGGTCAGCCCGACGCTGTGGGCGATCATTTGCAGGCTGACGCTCTCGTAATTCATCGACATAAAGAGTTGTAAGGCATTTTGCAGTATCTCTTCCCGATTGGTTTTCATGACTTAAACATATTTATCTTTCAAAGATACAATCATTATTCGGGAAAATGTCATGTCCTTCCATTGAATGTTGTCTCTTTGTGCAATGTCGGCGGGTTTCATGGCCCCAATGTTCCCCTTTTTATTTTATGAAGTTCTACAATACGGTTGTACGATTTGCGATTATTCCGTTTTTCCTCCCATAGCCTCAGACCTTCTTAGATGATCTGGTTTGTTTGCGCAAATTTCATTGGTTGTTGCATAATGTATTGATAATCAATATAGATAAATTTCTTCAACGAAGAGGAGTATTAATTTCGTAAGCGAAATATTCTGAGCCTTAAGGTGAAATTCTTACCTGTTTACAGCGCAGCATGTGATGTTGCGCTGTTTTTTGTGCTTAGAAAATTACGGTAACTCCGATCGAGGGCAATAGGGTGCCGCTCTCCTGACGGATATATTTCATCTTGTACCGTTGGTCGGTAAGCGGATCCAGCGGGTTGTCGACAACTCCCGTGCTGATCAGTACGTCGGGTTGACGAAGCTTGCTCCCTGTAATATTTTGCACGTCGACGTATATTCCCAACATGCAATGTTTGAAATAGAAGGTTTTGTCGATTCGGATGTCGAGCTGGGCAAAACTGCCGAGCCGTTGGCTGTTGTACGCATCGTAATCGTAGTAGGGACGGCCTTGTGCATCCCATGCCTCCTTCAGTGACGATTTGTCGACGTCGTAGGGCGTATAGGGTGCTCCGCCTATTGCGCTCAATTTGGCCCCTATGCTCCATGCGCGTGGCAGATCGTATGTGCCACTCAGGTTGGCAACAAAACGATTGTCCCACGACGATGCAATGTAGGGTGAATGGCGATCGGCTCGGTATTCGCTCGTATATATTGTAACAGAACCGACCAGATTGAGCTTTTCGGGGATTTGCCATTTGGCCATAAATTCCACACCGTAGGCCCGTCCGGATGCCGAAGAGACGAGGGGTTCGTCACCTACGGTTCCGTAGTCGTTCCCCTTGCATGTCAGAGGAATACTGTCGGCCAGTGAGAGCGGAATGTCCGAGTAGTATTTATAAAATCCCTCTACGGAGAGAATAACCCGGTCTTGGATGCGACGGGTTATGCCGACTGCAGCCTCTTTGACCTGCATGTATTCCAGGTCGCGATTGACTAAAACGCCCTCTTCGTTTTTATAGCCGAGAGCCGTGAATGGAGGAAGTTGGTAGTAGATTCCTGCACTTCCGCCGACCGACCACCAGTCGCTCAGTGCGTAGGATGCGGAAATACGTGGAGAGAGTTGTCGCCAGAACTGTTTTGTCTGAGGAGCGTAGTTACACCCATCGAATCTCAGTCCGGCAGAGGTTGTGAAGCGGTTGTCCGACGATTTGTATTCGGCACCTACGAACATGCCCCAGCCGAAAATTCCGAGCTGCGTACTGTAGTCCGAAAAGCCGGCCTCTTCGGTGTAGATACGTTGGAGTGTTCGGTTGGTGTAGTGGGAATAGGTTGCCTCGACTCCTTCGCGAAGTGTCCATCGTCCCAGATAGGAGCGGTTTTCGGCACGTAAGGAGCTCTTTTGTTCGACGGCGCGCAGTCGGAGCATCAGGTTCTCCTCCGACGATGCGTCGTTGTCCATATATTTGATGTTTCGGTTGTTCAGGTAGTTGTGGCTGATGGTTATGGTTTGGGTGTGTTTTCCGGCGTAGTGTTTGTAGGCAGCTCCAACGGTGAATGTTTCCTGTTGGAGGTGGGGTAGGTAGCTAAGCAGATATTCATTCTCTTCACCCTTTTCGTCCGTATTCAGTTTCATGTCGTCGATACCGACCAGTCCTAAAACGATCAGTTCGTCGTGTTGGGAGAGTTCGGTTTTGATCTTGAACTGCCCGTCGATGTAGTTGGGGAGGAAGGGGAGTCCCAACATTTTGAAGAGAAACTGGAGATAGGATTGTCGGATAGAGAAGAGATAGGTGGTTTTCGGACTGAAGTGGCCACTTCCGCTGAATGCAGCTTCGGAGGCTCCGAGGGTAGCCTTGAAAATCTGTTTTTCGGGGTCACCATCCTGAAGTTGGAAGTCGAGCACGGAGCTCAGTGCTCCGCCGCGATCTACGGGGAAGGCTCCTGTGTAGAAGTCTATTTCACGGATCAGGTCGGCATTTACGATGCTCACTGGGCCTCCCGATGCTCCGAGCGTTGCAAAATGGTTGATATTCGGGATTTCGATTCCATCCATGAAGAAACGGTTTTCCGAAGGACCGCCGCCACGTACGATCAGGTCGTTGCGGTAGCCGATCGGGGAGAAGGATACTCCCGGGTAGGAGCGGACGATCCGGGAGATGTCTCGGTTCGAACCGGGGCTCTTTTCGATTTCCCTCAATCCGATAACGTTCATGCTGACCGGGCTTTCGGTCGTACGGCGGAATGGAGAGGGGCGTACGGTGACCGTATTGAGGGTCTGTTGATCCTGTTCCATTTCGATGGTGATCGTCGGAGTGGATGCGGAGATGATGTATTCGGGAGTCGTCGTGCTTTTGTACCCTAAAAAAGTGGCCAACAGCCGTGAGATACCCGGACGCACGTTGTTGATCTGGAAATATCCGGCCGTATCGGTTACGCCTCCCCGTTGTTCCTGCCCCACGACGACGACGGATGCATAGGCGATCGGGGTACGGTTCAGTTTGTCTATGATACGTCCCCGTATCGTGTAGCCTTCCGTGGCGGCGTACGACGAAACGGCAATCATTAGCAGGAAGAGGATGCCTGTTGCATGTTTCATGATATTGAGTAGTTTAGTCGTGTGTTTCGATGCGATCAGCAAGCAAAAACTTCTCCTTTCCAGTTACCCCAAAGGGGTGGCGCCTTTTTTTGCGAGTCAAAAGATCGGGTGTCCTATTATTTTGACACTTAATCTTAAATAAAGGTAGACATTTCTTTTATAAAAAGAAAAGATAAATTTTTATTTGATAATTTTGTTTATTTGATAATAAATATTATTTTTGTGGTCGAAAGGGAAAAGAAATGGAACGAATCAAACAATTGCTTCAAGCGAAAGGACTGAAGGTTACGACGCAACGGATTATTGTGTATCAGGTTATGGAGCGATTGCGTCATGCGACGGCGGACAGTGTGGCCAAGGAGGTGAGAGCTGTCGTGCCGACGATAACGGTAGCGACGGTGTATCATATA
>DXGO01000135.1 GCA_019113885.1 Candidatus Alistipes intestinipullorum
GATCATGGCCGGCTATGAATACCGGCAGGAAAAGCCCTTCGCGAACGTCTACTTCACGGGGATCGTCCGCGACAAGATCGGCCGCAAGATGTCGAAGCAGCTGGGCAACTCGCCCGACCCGCTCGACCTGATCGCTCAGTACGGCGCCGACGGCGTGCGCATGGCGATGCTCATCAGCTCGTCGGCCGGCAACGACGTGATGTTCGACGAGGCACTCTGCGAGCAGGGACGCAACTTCGGCAACAAGATTTGGAACGCCTACCGCCTCGTAAACGGCTGGGAGGTCGATGCCGCCGCTGCGCAGAGCGAGAACAACCGCCTGGCCGTGGCGTGGTTCGAGCAGGCCCTGGGCCGCTCGCTACGCCAGATCGCCGAGGATTTCAAGACCTACCGCATCTCGGAAGCTTTCAAGGAGGCATACCGCCTCTTCTGGGACGACTTCTCGAGCCTCTACCTCGAGATGGTGAAGCCCGCCTACGGCGCCCCGATCGACGCCACGACGCTCGCCGCCACGAAGGGTTACTTCGACGCCCTGATGCGGGTGCTGCACCCCTTCATGCCGTTCGTCACGGAGGAGATCTGGCAGGCCCTCGAACCCCGCGCCGAAGGGGCGACGATCTGCCTGGCGCAGATGCCCGAACCGGCGGCCGAGGATGCCGCCCTGCTGGCCCGCTTCGAACTGGTGAAGGAGATCGTCTCCGCCGTGCGCAACATCCGCAACCAGAAGAACCTCCCGCAGAAGGAGGCCCTCACGCTCCACGTCATCGTCGACGAGAACTATCCCGCGGAGTTCGCCCCCGTGGTGATGAAGATGGCCAACCTCACGGCGATCGAGCCCGTCACGGAGAAGGACCCGGCCGCCGCGGCCTTCCTCGTCAAGACGACGCAATACTTCGTGCCGTTGGCCGGAAAGATCGATCCCGAGGCCGAAATCAAGAAACTCTCCGACGACCTGGCATACTACGAAGGCTTCCTCGCCTCGGTGATGAAGAAGCTCTCGAACGAGCGCTTCGTGCAGTCGGCCCCCGAGAAGGTCGTGGCCAACGAGCGCGCCAAGCAAGCCGACGCCGAGGCCAAGATCGCCGCGCTCAAGGAGCAGCTGGCGGCCCTGAAGTAGTCGACGGCTGCACGACATCAGGCAATCCGTCGTTGTGACCGAGCCCCTGCCTCACGACAGGGGCTCGTCACGACAGGCGGTATGAGGTGCCGTCGCCCCATTCCGTACAATCATTGCTGAAAAAATGCCCGCAACACCTCCCGCAATCACCATCTACACCGACGGCTCGGCCCTGGGAAACCCCGGGCCGGGCGGATACGGCGTCGTCCTGCTCTCGGGCCCCTACCGCAAGGAGCTCGCACGCGGATTCCGCCTGACGACCAACAACCGCATGGAGCTGATGGCTGCGTGCGTCGCCCTCGAGGCGCTCAAGTACGAGGGGTCGCAGGTCACGATCTACTCCGACTCGAAATACGTCGTCGACGCCGTGACCAAGGGGTGGCTCTTCGGATGGGTCAAAAAGGGGTTTGCCGGGAAGAAGAACCCCGACCTCTGGAGGCGCTTCCTGCAGTCGTACAACCGCCACAGCGTCCGCTTCGTATGGGTCAAGGGGCATGCCGAGACGGTCGAGAACAACCGTTGCGACCAGTTGGCCGTGGCGGCCGCCAACGACCGCGCGCACTGGGCCGAGGACACGGGGTACAACCCCGACGAAGCATAAACTCCGGGGAGGGAGGACGTCGGAACCGAACGGACAGGCTCGCACGCTGACGGACACACAGCGCCCGCAGAGGCCCGGAACAAACGGGCGTTTTCCGGATACGGCATAATTTTCACCGTTTTTGCGCATAATTTTCCGTTTCGCATTATTTATCACTATCTTTGTCGGCGTTATCGCGTAACATCACCCTCAAAACCAAACCCGCACACGAATGTTCAAGACATACCTGCGGCTTCTGGGATTCGCCCGGCCCATCGAAAAATACGCCATACCCTATTTTTTCTACTCGCTGCTCTACGCACTGTTCAACACCCTCACGTTCGGGCTCATCATTCCGATCCTCAACACGATGTTCGACGACGGATTCACCCCCGAATACGTCGAGAAACTCCCGCCCCTGCGATTCGACGGCGACTACGTGAACGACCTCTTCAACTTCGCGTACTCCCACCTCTTCGACACCTACGACCCCCGCAATATCCTGATCCTGCTGGCCGTCGTGGCCATCGTCATCAGCTTCCTGAGCAACCTCTTCCGGTACCTCGGGTCGTGGACCATCGAGACGATGCGTGCCCGGACCCTCCAGCGCATGCGCAACGAGATGTTCTCCCGCGTCATGGACATGAACGTCGGATATTTCAGCGAGCAGCGCAAGGGCGACATCATCTCGAAGATCACCTCCGATATCGGCGTCGTGCAGTTCTGCATCACCAACACCCTGCAGGTGTCGTTCCGAGAGCCCTTTCTCATCATCGGATACATCGTTATGATGGTCGCCATCTCGTGGGAGCTCTCGGTCTTCTCGATCCTCTTCCTCCCGGTCGTGGCGCTCATCATCGGCAGCATCGTCAAACGGCTCCGCCACCCCGCCCGCACCAACCAGCAGCGAATGGGCGAAATGGTCGCTACGCTCGAGGAGTCCCTCGCCGGCATCAAGGTCATCAAAAGCTACAACGCCACGCCGTACATCAAGAAAAAGTTCTACGAGATCAGCGCCGACCTCGCACGCCTGACCCTCTCGATGGCCCGCCGCCAGCAACTCGCCTCGCCGATGAGCGAGTTCCTCGGCATCACGGCCGTGGGCGTGATCCTCGTCTTCGGAGGCTCGCTCGTCACGAAGGGTTCGCTCGACCCTGGCGGATTCATCGCCTTCGTGGCCATCTTCTCGCAGATCACCCGCCCGGTCCGCACCTTCATCGACCAGTTCGCCAACATCAACCAGGGAATCGCCGCCGGAGAACGCATCTTCTCGGTGATCGACTCCAGGCCCGACATCGAGGACAAGCCCGACGCAAAAACCCTTACAGGGCTCAAGAAGAAGATCGAATTCCGCAACGTGCACTTCTCGTACGACGGCTCGCGCGAAGTGATCAACGACATCTCGTTCGAAATCCTCCACGGAGAGACCGTGGCCCTCGTCGGCCCCTCGGGAGGCGGAAAATCGACCCTCAGCGAGCTCCTGCCGCGCTTCTACGACCCCACCTCGGGAGAGATCCTCATCGACGGGATCCCCCTGACGGACTACACGCAGGAGAGCCTCCGCGCCCACATGAGCGTCGTCTCGCAGGATACCGTGCTCTTCAACGACACCATCGGGAACAACATCGCCATGGGAAAGCCCGGCGCAACGCACGAGGAGATCGTCGAGGCCGCACGCATCGCCAATGCCGATTCGTTCATCCGCGAGTGCTCGGAGGGGTATGACACGAACATCGGCGACCGCGGCGTGAAACTCTCCGGAGGACAGCGGCAACGCCTTTCGATCGCCCGCGCCGTGCTGAAGAACCCCGACATCCTGATCCTCGACGAGGCTACCTCGGCCCTCGATACCGAGAGCGAGAAACTCGTGCAGGATGCCCTGAACAAACTGCTCGTGGGCCGTACGTCGGTCGTCATCGCACACCGCCTCTCGACCATCCACAACGCCGACCGGATCATAGTGATCGACCACGGACGTATCGCCGAGCAGGGCACGCACAACGAACTGATGGCCCGCAACGGCATCTATGCCAAACTCATCGAGATGCAGTCGTTCGACTGATCCCCGCGCCAATCGGAAACCTTCGGCCGGCCCGGCACGCACTCCTCGTCGAGAGCGTCCCGGGCCAGTTGTTTGCAGGCGCTCCGTTTTTGTGCGCGAGGCCGCGCAAAGAGGCCGGATTCACCGCAAAGTTGCGCGTTTTAAAAACTTTTTATTATATTTGCCGACTGTCAGAAATCTGCTACGAAATCGTTTATCCGGATATGAAATTCAAGGAGTACAAGGGCCTCGACCTGGCCGGTATCGCCGCCGACGTGCTCGGCGAGTGGGACGCCAACGATACGTTCCACAAGAGTATCTCGACCCGTGAGGGTCATCCCGCCTTCGTCTTCTACGAAGGTCCCCCCTCGGCCAACGGCATGCCGGGCATCCACCACGTCATGGCCCGCACGATCAAGGACGTCTTCTGCCGCTACAAAACCCAGCAGGGATACCTCGTGCACCGCAAGGCCGGGTGGGACACCCACGGACTGCCCGTGGAGCTGGGCGTCGAGAAGAAGCTCGGAATCACCAAGGAGGACATCGGACGCAAGATTTCGATCGAAAGCTACAACCGCACCTGCCGTGAAGCCGTCATGGAGTTCACCGGCATGTGGGAGAGCCTCACGCGCAAGATGGGTTACTGGGTCAACATGGACGACCCCTACATCACCTACGACAACAAATACATCGAATCGCTGTGGTGGCTGCTCAAGCAACTCTACGAAAAAGGGCTCCTCTACAAGGGCTACACCATTCAGCCCTATTCGCCGGCCGCCGGAACGGGACTCTCGTCGCACGAGCTCAACCAGCCCGGATGCTACCGCGACGTGAAGGACACGACCGTCGTCGGGCAGTTCCGCATCCGCAACCCCAAGCCCGAAATGGAGGGCTGGGGAACCCCCTACTTCCTGGCATGGACGACGACCCCCTGGACCCTGCCCTCGAACACGGCGCTTTGCGTCGGCCCGAAGATCGATTACGTGGCCGTCAGGACCTACAACGCCTACACGGGCGAGAAAATGACTGCCGTGCTGGCCAAGGCGCTGCTCTACGCACACTTCAACAAGAAGGCCGAAGGCATCGCCCTCGAGGAGTACAAGCCCGGAGACAAGCTCGTGCCGTTCCAGGTCGTCGGCGAGTGGAAGGGCCCCGAGCTGGTCGGCATGGAGTACGAGCAGCTGCTGCCCTGGGTGAAGCCCGTCGAGGTGGATGCCGACGGCAACTGGAAGGATGCTTCGCAGAAGGCCTTCCGCGTCATCCCCGGCGACTATGTCACCACGGAGGACGGTACCGGCATCGTGCACATCGCCCCGACGTTTGGCGCCGACGACGCCTTCGTGGCCCGCGCCGCAGGCATCCCGTCGCTCTTCATGATCAACAAGAAGGGCGAAACCCGCCCGATGGTCGACCTCACCGGGAAATTCTACCTCCTGGACGAGCTCGACGAGCGCTTCGTCAGCGAGTGCGTCGACGTCGAGGCCTACAGGGAGTACGAGGGCCGCTGGGTCAAGAATGCCTACGACCCGCAGTTCACCGTCGACGGACGCTACGACGAGAAGGCCGCCACGGCCGCCGAGTCGCTCGACGTCTACATCTGCATGAAGATGAAGGCCGCATCGAAGGCCTTCCGCATCGAGAAGCACGTACACAACTACCCCCACTGCTGGCGCACGGACAAACCCGTGCTCTACTACCCCCTCGACTCGTGGTTCATCCGCACCACGGCCCTCAAGGAGCGCATGATGGAGCTCAACGCCACGATCCGCTGGAAACCCGAGTCGACCGGCACGGGACGCTTCGGGAAGTGGCTCGAGAACCTCAACGACTGGAACCTCTCGCGTTCGCGCTTCTGGGGAACCCCCCTGCCGATCTGGGCTACCGAGGACCGCTCGGAACTCAAGTGCATCGGCTCGGTCGAGGAGCTCATGGCCGAGATCGACAAGGCCATCGCCGCCGGCGTGATGAAGGAGAACCCCTACAAGAACTTCAAGGTCGGCGACATGTCGAAGGAGAACTACTCCCCGGACCGCATCGACCTGCACCGTCCCTACGTGGACTCGATCGTCCTCGTCTCGTCGAAGGGCGAGCCCATGCGCCGCGAACCCGACCTGATCGACGTATGGTTCGACTCCGGAGCCATGCCCTACGCTCAGGTGCACTACCCGTTCGAAAACAAGGAGCACTTCAGGGAGGTCTACCCCGCCGACTTCATCGCCGAAGGCGTCGACCAGACCCGCGGGTGGTTCTTCACGCTCCACGCCATCGCCACGATGCTCTTCGACTCGGTGGCCTTCCGCAACATCATCTCCAACGGCCTGGTGCTCGACAAGAACGGCAACAAGATGTCGAAACGCCTGGGCAACGCCGTCGATCCGTTCGAGGTGCTCGACACCTACGGACCCGACGCCACACGCTGGTACATGATCTCCAACTCGCAGCCGTGGGACAACCTCAAGTTCGACCGCGACGGCGTCGACGAGGTGCGCCGCAAGTTCTTCGGAACGCTCTACAACACCTATTCGTTCTTCGCGCTCTACGCCAATGTCGACTCCTTCACGGGCCGCGAGCCCGAGGTGCCGCTGGAGAAGCGCCCCGAGATCGACCGATGGATCATCTCGCTCCTCAATACGCTCGTCAAGCAGGTGACCGAATCGCTCGAAAACTATGACCCCACGCCCGCAGCCCGCGCCATCCAGGAGTTCGTCGGCGAAAACCTCTCGAACTGGTATGTGCGCCTGAACCGCAAGCGCTTCTGGGGCGGAGGCATGTCCGAAGACAAACTCGCCGCCTACCAGACGCTCTACACCTGTCTGGAGACCGTAGCCATGCTTTCGGCCCCCTTCGCGCCGTTCATCTCCGACCGTATCTTCCGCGACCTGAACGCCGTGAGCGGCCGTCACAGCGATGAGTCCGTACACCTCTCGACCTTCCCCGTGGCTGACGAAAAGTGCATCGACGCCCGTCTCGAGGAGCGCATGGACCTCGCACAGAAGGTCTCGTCGATGGTCCTCGCCCTGCGCCGCAAGGTCTCGATCAAGGTGCGACAGCCGCTGACGAAGATCCTCGTCCCGGTGCTCGACCCCCGGATGGCCGAAGACATAGCACAGGTCCGCGACCTGATCATGAGCGAAGTGAACGTCAAGGAGATCGAGCTCATCAAGGATACCACCGGAATCATCACCAAGCGCATCAAGCCCAACTTCAAGACCCTCGGTCCGCGCTACGGTAAATACATGAAGCAGATCGCCGCCATGGTCGCCACCTTCTCGCAGGAGCGTATCGCCGAAATCGAGGCCGCGCCCGAAACCATCCTCGACCTCGGAGAGGAGCGTATCACCGTGACAGCCGCCGATTTCGAGATCACCTCGGAGGACATGCCCGGATGGCTGGTGGCCTCGGAAGGCAAGCTCACCGTGGCCCTCGACATCACCCTCACGGACGAACTCCGCGCCGAAGGTACGGCCCGCGAGCTGATCAACCGCATCCAGAACATCCGCAAGGATTCCGGATTTGAGGTGACCGACAAGATCCGCATCGAGATCGAACGGAAGGAGTTCGTGGCCAACGCCGTGGCTCAGTTCGCCGACTACATCGCCGCCCAGACCCTCGCCGTGGAGGTGCGGATGGCCGAAGAGCCGGCCGGAGAGGTCGTTTCCGAAACCGACGTCGACGAACAGGCGCTGCGAATTGCCGTAACCCGTCTCTGATTGGCACAATATTTCCGGTAAATTTTGGTTATATCGGAAATATTGCTTAATTTTACAATAAACCAAAAAAGAGAGGACACGACTATGGCAGACGAAAGAACTCGATACAGCGATGCCGAACTCGAAGAGTTCAAGCAGCTTATCCTGAAAAAGCTTGAAAACGCGCGTGCGGATTACGAGCTGCTGCGCGCCACGATCACTCATACGGCTGACAATGATACCGAAGACACGTCACCGACCTACAAGGTGCTTGAAGAAGGCGCTGCAACTCTCTCCAAAGAGGAAAACGGACGTCTGGCGACCCACCAGATGAAATTTATCCGCAATCTCGAAATGGCCCTCGTGCGCATCGAGAACAAGACGTACGGAATTTGCAAGACCACCGGGAAACTTATCCCCAAGGAGCGGTTGATGAAGGTGCCACACGCCACCGAGTGCATCGAGGCCAAGGAGCGCCGCAAATAGCCGCCGGAGTGTAAAGAAGGGCAGCATCGGATCGCCCCAAGTAAAACCTCGAGGAGGAGGGGGGGGGCTGGGAGGAGCAATGGACGAAGGAGAGAGGTTAAAGGCAAAGAGAGGGGCAAAGAGGAGCAATGGACGAAGGAGAGAGGCAAAGAGCCGCAAACGTCTCTAATTCCAAAAAGACTCCCCGGCTGAACTCCAACCCGGAGATGGGACACGGATTTGCAACAAGTTTGCGCAAAGCCCGTTGTAAGGGCTCAATATCGGAAAAATCGCCGCATGTGCGGCGATTTTTTTATGCCCTACACCCCGCACCACCAGGCCCCGCGCCCCGTTATCGTCAGCCCAAACGGGAAAAAAGCCCGCCCGATCGCAAGGCCAAATATACGTTATCAGGGAAAAAACCGTTATCTTTGAGGTAAAATGTTCGCCCGACACTGCATCATATCATTCATCCTCACCCTGTTGCTGTCTGTCTTCACGCTCTGCGTCCGGGCCGCAGAACCCGTTGCGCACCCGCCCGGCCGATTCACGCCCGACAGCGCGCGTATCATCAACAAGGCCGCATTCCAACGGAACCAACGCCTCTATGACAGCATCCAGTCGAAAACAAGCCGCAAGGCCGTGCCTCGTGCCTTATACCGGATTCTATTCGTCAAGCCAAAACTCGACACGACCGCCAGCGGGCAAGTGACCGACGAAGCCGAGCTGCTGGAACCCTATGCCGGAAAGACGATCGGATATATCACGATCGAACGCCATCAGGTCTTCGATGAAAAAGGGAGTTGGCTCGAAAGGACGGGCAACAAACTCCACGCCCTGACCCGTGACCGCGTGATCCGCCGCGACCTGTTTCTCAAAAGCGGCGACGCCTTCGATCCCGAACTCGTCGTACGGAACAAACAGCTCCTGCGATCCCGCAGCTACATCGCCGATGTCGAGGTGAAGGTGTTGCCCGACGAGCTCGACTCCACGCGAGTAAACCTGGTCATCGTTACCCGTGACAGTTGGACCATCTCGGCCGACGGAGCACTCCATTCCGAAGGCCGGACCATGGCCGGCCTCTACGACGCCAACATCTTCGGAACAGGAAACCGCCTGAAAATCATGACCAATTTCAACCGCAACGACTTCTCCTACGGAGGAAATATGGTCGAATACGAAATCCCGAACCTTCTGGGAACCTTTTACGAGGCGAATTTCGCCGCAGGGAAGGATTTCTACAACTCGACGCTCGACGTGAGCGTCGAGAAAGAATTCCTGCGCCCGACCGACTATGAGCTCGGCATTTCATACAGCAACATCAAGGAGAAGATACACATGATCGAGCAGGACACCTCGGAACTCGTCAAACAACGAAACTTCGACATCTGGGGCGGTTATTCACACTTCTTTCCGGGAATCGAGTCGAGCCTCTTCTTCACGGGACATTACAACTACCGTCGCATGGGTTTGCGCCCAAAGGTGGCCTCCGACTTCAACCCTGCTTTCCACGAACAGGATGTCCTGCTCGTCAGCACGGGTCTCTACCGCGAACGGTTCTACTCCGCCAACATGTTCTACGGATTCGGTGTGCGCGAGTACCTCGCCACGGGATACAAGGCCGAACTGACGTCGGGATACACCTGGGGCGAGTACTACGACGGCATATACCTCGGTGCCAGCTGCCAGGCGGGTGGCTTCCGGCCCTTCGGCTACATCATGGGAAACTTCACCTTCGGGAGTTACATTGACCCGCAGAACGGCATGTGGCGCAGCAGCGCCATCGACATCGACCTGAGGTGGTTCTCGAATCTGATGATGGTCCGGCGAAGCCGTATCAGGCAGTTCCTCTCGCTGAACTATACCCAGGGGTGGAACCGTACCCACGGAAACGATGAAAGCATCCGATTCACGACCGCCAACGGGTTGCAGATGCTCGACGAATCCATGCTCGGTACCAACCGCATGATTCTCAATACCGAGACCGTTCTCTTCACCCCTTATCAGCCGTTGGGATTCCGCATCGCGTTTTTCGGGTTCGCTGACTTCGGGTTGATCGGATACTCGCCCAACATCTTCAAGAACGACTTCGTCTCGACCCTCGGAGTGGGTGTCCGCTTGCGAAACGAACGGCTGGTATTCAACGCCCTGCAAATCCGGGTGGGTGTAGCCCTGGGCAAAAAGGGGCTGCTTGCCTGCGACTACTTCGACATCTCGAACTACACGCGGCTCGCACAGTACCGCTATCGTCCGACTCGTTCCGAAGTCGTACCCTTCCAATAAATGTATCCCGCAGCCCTGCAACAGGGAGGACTCACAGCGTAAAAAAGGGCGGAACGTACCGACCGTTCCACCCTTCCGGACTTTTTTATTCGCTTATGGTGTATCCGTTAAGCCTTGTTTACCGGCGCGTCCGCACGCGCAGCACACCCTTCTTGCCCGGCGTGGTGAGGGTGCTCAGCTCCAGGTGCTTGATCTTCCCCGGTTCCAGCCGCTCGAGGTCGGCCTTCGTGGCGGGTTCGCCGTCGATCTCGATGCGGTAGTTCGCCTCGCTGATCTGCGAGAAGTCGGCCGTCACACGACCCTTGACTACCGTCACCGTCCCATCGGCGGTCGATCGGGTCTTCGACATCACGTCGGGGCCCGTCACCAGCGCACCCCCGGTAGCGCCGAGCTCCGTATTGCAGGCCGAAACCTTGCCGGACGAAGAGGCCTTCGCGTCGATGATCCGGATGTTGCCCACGGACCCTTCGAAATCCATTTCACTGAGCATTTCCAGACTCTTCTGCGCCTCTTTCCACTCCTCGCTTTCGAAATACTTCTTCGACTCGGCGAGCTTCTTCTGCAACGCCTTCCATTCATCACTCTTGAAATAAGCATCGCCCTCGGACATCTTCCGCTGCGCCTCCTTCCACTCGTCGCTCTTGAAATAGGCATCGGCGGCGGCCAGTTTCTGCTGCGCCGCTTTCCATTCGTCGCTCTCGAAGTAGGAGGCCATCTTCCGCTGTGCCTCCTCGAGGCTGCCCTCGGGAAGCCCCACGTAGCCCGACTTCGTCCCGCCGAGAGGCCGGGTCGTGATCTCGATCACCCCGTTGTTCTCCGGGCCTACCCACGCACGGTACTTCTCCGGGATATTCCCCTTGTAGACAGACATGCTCACGATCCGCTGCACGTCGAGGTCATTGATACGGCCGCCGCCGACCACAATCACCGGATTGCCATCGAGCCCCGAGCCGGAGATGGTTGAATCCGTCTCCGCACGCATGATGGTGATGTTCATGCTGTCGCTGGAGACCGTCTCTTCGGGAGCATCGCCGGCTTTCTTCAGCGTTACAAGAATCACCCCGTGCTGCCCCTCTTCGCCATACTCAACCTTCGACACCGAGTCCTTGAGCACCGTCACCGAGGCGATCTGTTCCGGGCGAAGGGTGTCGAGCGTCGAGACACGCTTCCCGTCGACCAGCATCAGCGGCTGCTTCCCGGGATCAGAGCTCTCCACGCCGCGGATGCGGATCGCTACCGGACCCTCCGAACCGACCTGCGACCGCGCTTCGGAGATCTTTATCAAATTTTTCGTATCTTTGTCCGCAGGAACAAAGACATAACGGGTTTCGGCAAAGGCACCCAACGCCACGCCGACCAGCGGCAGGAGCAGCAACGCGCGCGCCGCGGCCCACCGAGAGGATTTTTTACGCAACATCATGGTAATACGGGTTTTAAGTTTACTGTGATTGAAGCTGTTGGCCACCGAGTACCACCTCCGGCCAGCAGCTTTCTTTATGAGCAACAATTGATAATGGCGTGCGTCGACACCGCTGCGAAGCACCGCCTCGTCGGCCTCGAACTCGTGGATCGCCCGCAACTCGCGCCGCAGCAGCCACATTGCAGGATTGAACCACTGCAGGCAGCCCGCCAGGTCGGTAACAAGCAGATCGACCGAATGATGCAGGCGCAGGTGCGCCTCCTCGTGGCGCAGGATCGCCTCGCCGTTCTGTGCAAGGTCTTCCGCCGAAAGCACCACGTAGCGGCCCCAACTGAAGGGCGTGACGGACTGGGGCAGCACGACGAGCGTCCGCCCGTCGGGAAGCGGCTCGTGGCGACCTCCGCGCACGACCCGCAACACGCCGACCAGCGAACGGAGCACCCAGCCGAGCATCGCCACGGCGCCGAGAGCATAAGCCCATATGGCCACCTGCTCCCAGGGGAAGGGGTCCGACGAGGGTACCTCCACGTCCGTGGGTGAGGGTACGGCCAGGGAGACCGGGATCTCGGGCAACACCGGCGCCTCGCGGTAGACCGTGATGACGCACAACGGAAGCACGAACGAGGCGACCATCGCTCCCAATACCACGAACCTGTTGAAGCGATGGAAGGTCTCGCGGCTCAGCAGCAACTTGAAAAAGAGGTAAAAAACCGCCAGGCATACCCCCACCTTAAGGCTATAGATCATCAGTGCGTACATGATCAGCGGCGGTTTTGGTGCTCGATGCGGTCGATCAACTCGCGCAGTTCGTCCACTGAAATCTTCTCCTCCTCGACCAGTGCCGACACGGCCCCGAGGTAGGAGTTTTCGAAATAGCGGCTGATGACGTTGCCCAGCGTCCGGCGCGAGAACTCCTCCTCACTCACCGTCGCATAATACTGGTAGGTATTGCCGTAGCTCTTGTGCGAGACATAGCCTTTGGCCTCAAGCGCACGGACCATCGTCGACAGGGTGTTGAAATGTGGTTTCGGCTCCGGGGCCATCGCCACCAGGTCCTTCACAAAGAGCGGACCTCGCTCCCAGAAGCAGTGCATCAGTTCCTCTTCACGGCGGGTGAGTTTTTCCATAGTCGTCATTTTTTTAAGGTTATCCCATCAATCCGCAAGTCTCCCCGAAAAGCAACCCTCCCCTCTCGACGAAGGGCCGGAGATTGTCGCACGGGAAGATACACAGGCGGACGTCACAAAGATAACTATTTTTTCTCGTCATGAAACTATTTTATCAAGTTATTCAACTAAAAAATATCGTTCGTCGGATTCGGCACGGGAGACACACCAAGAAGACACGGCGGAGGAAGGAAAGACGGGTATGATGGTAACGAAAACAAGAGTGGCCCAGCAATCCTACCGATATATTTATATAGAGGCGGCAGAGGCTAAACTTTCGGGCAAAAGGTGGAGACGGGCACGGGAGAAGGATCAGGAAACCCGGATGAGGTCAGTGCACCGACTGAAACGCAGTGCGGCCGAAAGAACCGATAAAAGAATTCAACCCATGAAACAACAGATAACGGAAAGATTACGTATCTTTGAAGCACGGCGAAGAAAATGCAGATGCAACGAAATCCGCCGTAAAACCGCAACCGACAAATATTCGGAATAGTATGTCCCGATTCTTCTCCGAGCGCGAAATCAGAGCCGTGGCAATCTTCCTGCCGCTGGCAGGCCTGCTGATCGTCGCCTTGACATTCATACGGCCCAAAAGCGACTCCGCGGCCGCGCGCATCGCCGAAGCCGAAATGGAAGTGCGGAGGGACAGCGTCGCACGCTTCCACTTCGATCCCAACACGGTAACCTATGACGAACTCGTCAACCTCGGATTCTCGAAGCACGAGGCGGTCAGCCTGCTGAAGTACCGCGCCAGCGGCAAGGTTTTCCGCATTCCCGAAGATTTGGCGCTCTGTTACGGAATCAGCGACTCGATGTTCCGCGAAATCCGGCCCTGGGTACGCATCGGGCGCAAATACGCCATCGCGCCCCACGAATACCGCACCGGACGCCGCATCGCCGAACCGCTGCCGCCCGAACCGTTCCGCATCGACACCGTCGGCGTGCGCTACCTCCAGGCTATCGGGGCACTCACCAAGCGCCAGGCCGAGACATTCGTGCGCTGGCGGGACCTGAGCGGCATCTACGACATGGACGAACTGCGCGAATGCTACGTCATCAGCGACTCGGTGGCCGCGGCACTCGAGCCCTACATTCTCTTTCCCGAGCGGGAACTCCCGCCGACCGAGCAGCCGATCGAGCTCAACGGGGCCGACTCCGCAACACTGCGCTCCGTCGCAGGCATCGGACCCAAGACCGTCGGAACGATCATGCGCTACCGCGAACGGCTCGGAGGATTCGTCCGCGTGGAGCAACTCGCCGAGGTACCGGGCGTTACGGAAAGCAATTATGAAAAAATTTTGAAACAAATTTACTGCGACAGTTGCAAAATTCGGAAAATTGATATTAACTTTGCAGACCCGAAAACCATGGGGCGGCATCCCTACATTCCGCCGCTCATGCTTCGGAAGATTTTGAAAGCACGACAGTTGAAAGGAGGTTGGAGCACCGCTGAAGAGTTGATCGAAGAGAAAATAATGACCCGCGAGGAGGCAGCACGGCTGGCTCCCTACCTGCAATTCGGGTCGGAACCTTCCGCCAGCGGAACCGCCGACAAGTAGACACCCACGTACCGGGAAGAGCGCATCGAGGATGCGCGCCCCGCAGCCTTCAAGAGAAACCAAAACGTTAACAACAACAAAAATTCAGAATACTATGATTATCATGCCGGTAAAAGAGGGCGAAAACATCGAACGCGCCCTGAAAAAGTTCAAACGTAAATACGAGCGCACGGGCGTACTGAAGGAGCTTCGCCGCCGCCAGTACTTCACCAAGCCGTCGGTGGCCAAGCGCGAGGCCATGCAGCACGCCATTTACGTGGAGCACATGTACCGCGAAGAGGAATAGTTCCCGCACTCGCTCGGGAGAAAAGGGGTCGATGCAACATCGGCCCCTTTTTCATTGGGACACGCGCATAAAAACTCCGGCCGCCCGAATCATCGGACGGCCGGAAGTGTCGTATCCTGACGACTCCCCTATCGCAGAAACAGCAGTTCGCGGTATTTCGGCAACGGCCAGATCTGGTCGTCAACGATCTCCTCGAGCTTGTCGATATGGCGGCGGATCTGATCGAAGTAGACCGCCACCGTATCGTGGTAGGCGATCGCCTTCTCGCGCTGGTCCTCGATCCGGTTGGCAACCTTGCGGGCGTCGATCATCTCGGCCGTGAGCCGCTGTATCTCCGCCGTATGGTCCTGAATCCGCTTGATCAGCCGGATGTCCGGCTCGGCATTCAGTCCCGGAATCTGCGACATCTTGTAGACCTTGTCCAGCAGTTCGGCCTCGTATTTCGACGCGATGGGCACGATGTGGTTCATCGCCAGGTCACCCAACACACGGCCCTCGATCTGAATCTTCTTCGTATAGGTCTCCCACTTCACCTCGGCACGGGCCTCCAACTCCACCTTCGAGAAGACACCCATGTCGCCGAACATCTTCACACTCTCGGAATCGAGGTAACGGTCAATCATCAACGGCGTCGAGGTCTCGCAATCCAGTCCGCGCCGCCGGGCCTCGGCCTTCCATTCGTCCGAGTAGCCGTTCCCGTCGAAGCGGATCGCCTGGCACGCCTTGATCATCTGCTTGAGCACCTCGTAGATCGCCTTCTCCTTCTTCATACCGGCCTCGATCTTCGCGTCGACCTTTTTCTTGAACTCCGTCAGCTCGCTGGCCATCGCCGTATTCAGAACGATCATCGCCTCGGCACAGTTGTCCGACGACCCTACGGCCCGGAACTCGAACCGGTTGCCTGTAAAGGCAAAAGGCGAAGTACGGTTACGGTCGGTATTGTCAAGCAACAGGGTCGGGATGTGCGCAATACCGCTCATCTTGAAGACACTCTTGGCATCGAAACGGATGGCATCGTCGCCCTTCGAGGCGGCCAGTTTGTCAAGCACAGCCGAAACCTGCGACCCGAGGAAGGTCGAAATGATGGCCGGAGGCGCCTCGTGCGCCCCGAGACGGTGGGCATTCGTGGCGCTCATGATCGACGCCTTGAGCAACCCGTTGTGCTTGTAGACAGCCGAAATGACGTTCACCAGGAAGGTGATGAACTGCAGGTTCTCCGAAGCCGTCTTGCCCGGGCCCAACAGGTTCACGCCCGTATCGGTTCCGAGCGACCAGTTATTGTGCTTGCCCGAACCGTTGATCCCCTTGAAGGGTTTCTCGTGCAGCAGCACACGGAACTGATGCCGGCGGGCGATCTTGTCCATGATGGTCATCAGCAGCTGGTTATGGTCGTTGGCCAGGTTCGCCTCCTCGTACACGGGAGCCAGCTCGAATTGGTTGGGAGCCACCTCGTTGTGACGCGTCTTCACCGGAATACCCAACTTCAGGCATTCGTACTCGAGGTCGCGCATAAAGGAGATCACCCGCGAAGGGATCGCCCCGAAATAGTGATCCTCGAGCTGCTGGTTCTTGGCCGATTCGTGGCCCATCAGCGTGCGGCCCGTGAGCATCAGGTCGGGACGAACGGCCCACAGGCTCTCATCGACAAGGAAATACTCCTGCTCCCAGCCAAGGTAGGAGAAGACCTTCTGGACATTCTTGTCGAAGTAGTGGCACACCTCGGTGGCCGCCTGGTCGATGGCCGTCAGCGAACGCAGCAACGGGACCTTGTAGTCGAGCGCCTCGCCCGTATAGGCGATGAAAACGGTCGGGATGCAGAGCGTCGTGTCGACGATGAAGGCCGGCGAGGCGGGGTCCCAGGCCGAATAGCCGCGGGCCTCGAACGTATTGCGGATACCTCCGTTGGGAAACGACGAGGCATCGGGCTCCTGCTGCACGAGCAGTTTCCCGGAGAACTCCTCCAGCACGCCCCCGTGTCCGTCGGGTTCGGCAAAGGCATCGTGTTTCTCGGCCGTACCGCCCGTCAACGGCTGGAACCAGTGGGTATAGTGGTCGGCACCGTGTTCAAGGGCCCACTGGCGCATCCCGGCCGCAATGCTGTCGGCCACCTCGCGCGTCAGCGGCGTGCGGTTTTCCATCGTATCGAGCAGCGCCTCGTAGGTTTTCTTGTCGAGGTACTTGCGCATGGCCGTACGACCGAATACCTTTTCACCGAAGTAATCCGAAGGGCGTCCTTCGGGAGCTTTCACCTCGACGGCCGTGTGGTTGATCGCCGCATCGACCATCTTGAATCGGAGCAATGATGACATAGATTCGTTATCTTTTAAAAAGTGGGTTTCCAGAAAAAAGAAACCGCCGGGGAGGAAATCCGACTATTCGTAGTACTGAAACCTAACTCACCCACCCGGAAACCGCTGCCATCCGGCAGGGCATCGGGCCCACCAACCTGGAGTTTCCTCCCCCAAAGGCGGTTCCTGTACCATTCCGCCTGCAAATGTAAATATTATCCGGAAATATTATTCACACAAAAATGCATTTTTCTCAAAAAAGCGTATTTTTTTCAGCTGTTTTCCGAAAAATAACCCTATTTTTCGAGCATTCGCCTGATTTTTCAAGTCATTTTCCGAAAAACAACCCAATTTTTTC
>DXGO01000136.1 GCA_019113885.1 Candidatus Alistipes intestinipullorum
ACGCCGGCCAGCACGCCCAGCTCGCCTTCGACCGTTACGTCGAACTGGTGAGCGTATTCAACGACCTTCTTCGTCAGGGCGACGTTCTCGTCGTAGGGAAGCGACGAACCGTCGATCATCACCGACGAGAAGCCCATGTCGACGCAGCTCTTGCACAGCTCGAACGAGTCTCCGTGGTCGAGGTGCAGCACGATCTGGGGTTTCTCCCAGCCCAGCTCCTTGGCATACTCCACGGCGCCCTCGGCCATGTAGCGCAGCAGGGTCTGGTTGGCGTAGTTGCGTGCGCCCTTCGATACCTGCAGGATGACGGGCGACTTGGTCTCGGCAGCGGCCTGGATGATGGCCTGGAGCTGCTCCATGTTGTTGAAGTTGAATGCCGGAATGGCATACCCTCCCTTGATGGCCTTGGCGAACATCTCGCGGGTGTTCACGAGCCCGATTTCTTTGTACGATACCATAATATAAAGTGTTAGAGAATTTAGTTGCTCAATCAAAACCGCACAAATTTACTAAAAAAACTAAATAACCTGCGTCATTTTGTGAAGAAAATAACACATTATGTGCCGCTATCCGAAAATTCCGCCGTAGATGTCGCGCAGGAAGCGGTTGCCTGAAGCGAAGAATCCCCAGAAAAGGGCCATTGCCGCTGCGACGGCTCCCGCCAAAAAGAGGTCGTCGCAGAGCGTGACGAAGATCAGGGCGAAAAGTCCGGCCGTAAGGCCCGCGCCTCCGATGAGGAGCCACCCGGCACGGCGGTCCGTGCGCCCGCTGCGGCGCCACTTCCTGAAGTTGGCACCCGTATGGGTTCCGAGTATCGGGAAGAGGATCAGCAGCAGCATACCCGGGATTGTCCCGAGGTTGTTTTTGGCCAGCAGGAAGTTGCCCCAATGCGTTTGGTGGAGGTCTGCCGAGGCGAACAGTGGTGCGAAGTCGCTGAAATCGTCATTGTCGTTGAAGGCCTGGAGGATGAAGAGCGTGCGGGCGCGCATGAGCATCATCTGGCGGATATACAGGCTGTCGGTTACCCGATAGGTGCGGCACACGGAGTGGCGCAGCAGGTTGTGGCGCGGGGCATGTTCCGGCGCTCCGAGGTAGGTTACCCCCTCGGGAAAATCGCCGCTCCGGTTGTCGATCAGCCTCTGCAGACTGAAGGTCTTTCCCTCGTCGGCCCGGAATACCCGGATCAGGAGCCTTTTGTCGCCCTTTGCGGCAAAGAGCAGGTCGTTCTCGTCTCCCGGGAAATCGGCCGGGCGCTCCCAGCCGTCGGGCAGCGTGATCGAGAAGCGGTATTCGTCGCTGAAGAAGCGCTCCTCCGCGGCCGCGGCCCGGGGCGCGGCCATGGCCGCGGCAAGCAGTAGGAGGGCGGAGACTCTAATCATCCTGGCCGCCTCCTCCCAGCAGTTGTTCGGCCAGTGTTCCGAGGATGGACCCCACCATGTCTCCGGCGGCCGCCTTGTAGTCGAGCTCCGAAATCGGCCGGAGCTCCTGCCCGTTCGCCGACAGGAAGTGCGGCGCATCGAGGTTGCCCAGCTCCGCGGCCCGAATGAAGAGTTCGCGGGCGCGGGGATTGTCCTTGTCGACCCCCTTGCCCAGGCGGTAGCAGACGCCGAGGCCCAAGACTGCTTCGGGAATGTTGTGTGCGGCTGCGGATTCGAACAGCCGGAAAGCCTCCCGGTAATCGCGTGCCACTCCCATTCCGTTGAAATAGGCCCAGCCGAGGCTGGTTGTCGCATGGGAGTCTCCCGCTTCGTGGCCGATCCGGTAAAGCCGTACGGCCTCGACAGGGTCCTTCTTGACGCCGCGGCCCTCGCTGTAGAGGAGCCCCAATGCGTTGTACGCTGCGTTGTCTCCCAGTTCGATTGCCCGGCGGAAGAGTTGAAGGGCCTTTTCGTCGTGGTCCCCGTTTTTGCCCTCCCGGAAATGGAACAGCCCCAGATTGATCATGGCAGAGGTATTGCCCTGGTCCACGGCTTTGGCAGCCCATTCGAATGCCAGCGCACGGTTCTGTCCGACCCCTTTCCCGTGGTAGTAACAGATGCTTGCCCGGTTCTGTGCCGGTGCGTATCCCAGTTCGGCCGCCCGGAGGTACCATCGGAACGCCTCGGCGGGGTCTGCCGCAACGCCGTCCCCCGTATCGAAGTCGTAGCCGAGTTCGTATTGGGCGTAGCGGGCGTAGTGGTCCTCCTGTCCGGCTGCGGTGCGGAGCAGTTCGAAGGCTCTTTCGAGGTCCTGCTCGGTGCCTGTGCCCTCCTTGAGGTGGACGCCCAGCCGCCATTGTGCGAAGCAGTTCCCTTGGGCGGCAGCCTTTTCGTAGAGCCGTACCGCCTCCTCGTCGTTGCGGGGAACCCCGACGCCATACTCGTACAGGTTTGCCAGGCGTGTCTGGCCCTCCGTATGGCCCTGGGTGGCCGCACGGCGATACCACTGTATCGCCTCGGTGAGTTTCTCGGGCGATTCCTTTTGTTCGCAGATTTTCCCGTATTCGTATTGCGCCCTGGCGTGTCCCTGTTCGGCGGCGTCCAGCATGAGCTGCTCGGCCACCTCCGGCAATTCGTCGCACCGGATCAGATAGCGTGCCCCTTCGTACTGGGCCTTGACGTGCCCCTTGAAAGCGGCGCGGAAGAGCCAGTTACTCCATGCCTCGTGGTCCTTTTCCGTTCCGAATCCCTCCGCATAGCAGCGGGCGACCCGGTACATGGCCGACGGGAACTCGCGTTGCGCGGCCCGTTCGTACCACGCGAAGGCCTCGGTATCGTTGCGCTCGACGCCCCGTCCCGCCTCGTACAACGTTCCGAGGTTGTACATCGCGCAGGCGTTGTCCTCCTCTTCGGCGCATTTTTCCCAATAGATTTTCGCCTCTGCAGGGTTGCCGGCGCGGTATGCGGCCATTCCTTTGTCGAAATAGTTCTCTTCCATCGTTGTTTCAGGATTTGGATGACGATTTTCTGCTTCGGGGATACGGCTGTGCCGCGACCCGATGCAAAGATACGGTTTTCTGTTTCAACTGCGTAATGCTTCCTGGGGAATTGTGTGTTAAAAAAATAACAAACCTGCGGGGTGGAAAATCCAGTGTAAGCTGCCCCCTAAAACCAAGCGATTCTGCCCCCTTGTGCTAAAATAATCCTACCCCTTGATTCCAATATAAAAATACCCCTGCTTGGCAATGCCCGGCAGGGGATTTTTCGTA
>DXGO01000137.1 GCA_019113885.1 Candidatus Alistipes intestinipullorum
GTTGGCCGACAAGCCCGAGGAGAAGGCCGCCTTCATCGCCGAGAAGGAGAAGGAGTACAACGACAAGTTCTCCAATCCCTACAACGCCGCCCGCTACGGCTATATCGACGATGTGATCGAACCGCGCAACACGCGTTTCCGCATCATCCGCGCGCTTCAGTCGCTGGCTACCAAGCGTCTGCAGAATCCGCCCAAGAAACATTCGAATATTCCCCTGTAAACCGTTGAGATTATGAACATTCTAACTGTCAGTTGGGGGTGGTCCGAGATCCTGTGGGTTGCACTGATCGGTCTCTGCCTGGTGTTCATCCTGCTGGTGGCGCTGATCTTCATTATGAAGCTCTTTGGCGCATGCTTCCAACTCCGCGTGAAGCGCAGCCCGCAGCCGGTGAAGACCCAGCCGATCATCAGCCAGGAGGAGATCGCAGCCATCGCCACGGCGCTGAAAATCTACCGGAGCGTCCTGCACGACCGTGAGTCGGAGGTGGTGACGATCCTCAGCATTAAGCGGGCCTATTCGCCCTGGAATTCCAAAATTCACGGTTTAACACAGCTCCCTTTGCGGAAATAGAAAAACACACCAATGAAAGATTACACACTGAAAATCAACGGCCATAATTACAACGTCCAGATCGACGATGCGAACGAGAACTCGCATTTGGTGCATGTCAACGTCAATGGCGTGAATTATGAAGTCGAAATCGAGGGAGCCAAAACCTCCTCGGTATCCCGGCCGCAGGTTGCGCCGGCACCCAAATCGGCCAACAGCGGCATGATCAAGCCCTCGACAGCCACCCCTTCGCCGCGCCTGTCGGCCATTCCCCCCTCGTCGGGCTACAGCGTGAAGTGCCCCCTGCCGGGTACGGTCCTGAGCGTAAAGGTCGCCGTGGGCGATACCATCGCCAAGGGCCAGACACTCGTGATCCTCGAGGCCATGAAAATGGAGAACAACATCGATGCGGACCGCGGCGGTGTTGTGAAGCAGATTCTTGTGCAGCAGGGTGCTACGGTCATGGAGGGCGATACGTTAATCGTAATCGAATAGGCTTATGTGGAGTGTATTGTCTTCGGGCCCCGATTTCGTGCTCGATAGCCTGAAAACCTTCGCCGAATCGACGGGTGTCGCCGGATTGCTCGCCCATATGGGGTGGGGAACGCTGGCGATGATCTGCGTGGCATTCGTGTTGCTCTACCTGGCCATCAAGCACAAATTCGAACCGCTGCTGCTGCTGACCATCGCATTCGGCATGCTGCTCACGAACCTCCCGGGCGCCAACATGTACCACACCGAGCTCTTCGCCGGCGGGCATGTGCACTGGGACATCTTCGTGGCCAAGGCCGGACTGCTCGACTACCTCTACCTGGGTGTCAAACTCGGCATCTATCCCTGTCTGATCTTCCTGGGCGTAGGCGCCATGACCGACTTCGGCCCGCTGATCGCCAACCCCAAGAGTTTCCTGTTGGGCGCTGCTGCTCAGCTGGGTATCTTCATGACCTTCATCGGGGCCTACGCCCTGGGCTTCTCGCCCGCCGAGTCGGCTTCGATCGGTATCATCGGAGGCGCCGACGGCCCGACATCGATCTATCTGACGGCGATCCTGGCTCCTGACCTGCTGGGTCCCATCGCCGTGGCCGCCTATTCGTACATGGCCCTCGTCCCGGTGATTCAGCCGCCTATTATGCGCCTGCTGACCACCGAGAAGGAGCGCAAGATCAAGATGCGCCAGTTGCGTCCCGTTTCGAAGACCGAGAAGATTCTCTTCCCGCTCATCATTACGGTGATTATCGCGCTGCTGCTGCCGTCGGCCGCTCCGCTCGTCGGCTGCCTTATGCTGGGTAACCTGATGAAGGAATGTGGCGTTGTTGACCGTCTGTCGAAGACCGTGCAGAACGAGTTGATGAACATCGTGGTGATCTTCCTGGGCATCACGGTCGGTGCAACGGCTACGGCCGAGGCCTTTATCAACGCCCGTACACTCTTCATCCTGCTGCTGGGCGTGATCGCCTTCAGTTTCGGAACCGCAGGCGGCGTCTTGCTGGCCAAGTTGATGAACCTCTTTGCGAAGGACGGCAACAAGATCAATCCGCTGATTGGTTCGGCCGGCGTTTCGGCTGTGCCGATGGCTGCGCGCGTGTCGCAGACCGAGGGCCAGAAGGCCGATCCGTCGAACTTCCTGCTGATGCACGCCATGGGTCCCAACGTGGCCGGCGTGGTGGGCTCGGCCGTAGCGGCGGGTATCTTGCTCTCGTTCCTCGGATAGCTCTCACACATTATTGAAAAAAGGGCTGACGCATTGCGCGTCAGCCCTTTTTTTCGGTCGGTCGGCTGTGGCAGGCCCGGTCCCCTGATGCAGGGGACGGCGCCGGGAAACGGTTTATTCCCTGGCGAAATCTTCCAGGAAGGAGCGTGTGATGGCATTGAACACCTCGCTGCGGTCGATGTTGCATACGTGCCCCGCTTCGGGTATGATGCAGAGGTAGGAGTTCCGGTGGTGCTTCTGAAGCTGCATGCGCACCTGCGACAGGAAGATGTAGTCATTTTCCCCCATGATGTATAATGTGGGAATCCCCGTTTCCGCCGAGTAGATGCAGAGCAGCTGGTCGAGGTTGCGGTTCAGCGTCATCCAGTTCTGAAACTCGTTGTGCGTGATGCGCAGGGCGTTGCTGATGAAGAGTTCCCGGGATGTTCGCTGAGCGGGCCGCGGCATGATCAGATGGGCATAGAATTTGTAGAGCACCATGTAGGGAATGAAGCGTTTGCAGAGGTTGGCAGTCTGCGAGAGCAGGCGCGTGTGCGTGTTGAGCTTGAGGATCGCCCCTGCGAGAATCATGGATCGGACGTATTCCGGATGATGCTCGGCAATTTCGCGGATGATGATCGTCCCCAGCGACAGCCCCACGAAATGGCACTTCCGCAGCGACAGCGCATCGAGCACCTCGATGACGTCGGCAGCCAGTTTGGCAAAGGTGTAGTTTTCGCTCTGCTCCTTCCCCTGCGGGTGCTGCATGGCCGACAGCCCGTGTCCGCGCAGGTCGATCAATACCAGGTTGTAACCGGGCGCGAAGGCCCGCACCTGCCGGAACCAGACATTCGAACTGCCGCCTGCCCCGTGGATGAATACGATCCATTCGTCCGACGAGGGCGCAAGTATGGTTTGGTAGTGCAGCATAGGAGTGGCAAGGAATTATGACCCGGCAGTTCCGGCCCTGAGGGCTATTCGGGTTGACGGGTGACTTCGGTTTCAGGGCCCGCATCGGGGCCGGTATCGCCTGTCGGTCGTGCATTTTCAGATGCCGTCCGGAAGGCATTGCCTTTCGAAAGAATCTCCGCAATCTCCCTCCGCATCTCCTCCAACGCCTTGCTGTCGGTCGAGATGAGGACCTTCGTCGTTCCGAACTGCTGTCCGATGCGTAATGCGTAGCGCCGTTTGATCAGGCACACGGCAACGATCTCCAGCGCGGCGCAACCCGCGAAGAAGAGCGAGACATCGGGAAAGGCCTCGTGGAACAGGAGTGCGATGATCGCACAGCATACGGCACTCAGGATGAGCAGCTGCCGCAGCAGGGGGTAGGATTGTTTCACGACGTCGACGAAACGTATTTCGTCGATGCGGAAATACATCTCGTCGATCGTCAGTGAATTCCCCACCAGTCTGATTCTGTGAGGTTGCTCCATCGGGTTCGGGATCAGTTGTTGCCGGCGAGGAGTTTTTTGTTGTAGCTGCTGACGGCGATCATGCTCCAGATCACGCAGATGATGTGGGTGACGATCAGCCCGATCCCGAGGGTGAAGATGGCGGTTGCGACTTCGACGGCAATCATGATGATTGCGCCGATGATCGAGGAGTAGAAGAGTCCCAGCGACCCGAACATCAGGGTGAGGACGATTCCGATCCCCTGGCTTTTGGGGCTGCGGGTAATGACCACGTTGGCTTGATTTTGACTCATAGCGTTTGTTTTTTGGGTTGTTAAAGAGGTTTTCGGGAGATGGTCTCCATCCCCGACGCAAAAGTAAAATGAAAAAACGAAAATGACAAATATGTCAGTAATAAAAATGCTGTTTTTTTGTCTCTTTGCAACATGAAACAGGTGCGCAATCAGGAATTGCTTTTGAAAATCGCTCTGCGAATAAAGCAATTACGAGAGCTGAAAGGCGTCTCCCAGGAGATCATGTATATGGATACCCAAATCCATGTGGCCCGTATCGAAACCGCCAAAGTGAATATCTCCGTCAGTACGTTGGATGCCATCTGCCGCTATTTCGGAATTACGCTGAGCGAGTTTTTCCAGTCGCTGTGACCCGGCCGGACGGCCGAATCCGGCAAACAGCCGCGCATCCTGATGAAAATCCGGCAAAAATATTTGCAAGTTGGGAATCCTCCGGTTTTGCATATCCAAAAACTTTTCGTACCTTTGCGCACCCGCAAAGTGCGGGAAACGGATTACAATAAGTTAAATTAAACGTAAAACACTGTGGATTCTTTAAGCTACAAGACTATTTCGGCCAATGCTTCGACCGTCACCAAGGAATGGGTGGTGATCGATGCAACGAACGAGGTACTGGGACGTCTTGCATCGCAGGTCGCGAAGATCCTCCGAGGCAAGAACAAGCCCTGCTACACGCCCCACGCCGACTGCGGTGACTATGTCATCGTGATCAACGCGGAGAAGGTGAA
>DXGO01000138.1 GCA_019113885.1 Candidatus Alistipes intestinipullorum
AACCATGTCGCCGGACTCATCATCGGTATTTTAGGCATCTACACCATATTATCCACTTTTTTTGACATATTCCCGAATGTCGGACACTAAACACAAGATCATAATCGCCGTCGACGGATTCTCGTCATGCGGCAAAAGCACCTTCGCAAAGGCAATCGCGGCCCGGCTGGGCTACATCTTCATCGACACCGGCGCCATGTACCGCGCCGTGACCCTCTATGCCCTCGAGCACGGGGCCATCCGCTCCGGAATCGTCGACGAAGAGGAGGTCGTGCGACTTCTCGACCAGATATCCATCACCTTCCGCTTCAACCCCGAACGGGGCGCCAGCGACATCTATGTCAACGGGGACCTCGCCGAAGGGAAAATCCGCACCATCGAGGTCTCGAACTGCGTGAGCCGCGTGAGCGCCATCCCCGAGGTGCGCCGCAAACTGGTGGCCATGCAGCAGGAGATGGGACGCCGAAAGGGGGTGGTGATGGACGGCCGCGACATCGGGACCGTGGTATTCCCCGACGCCGAACTGAAACTCTTCATGACGGCCGATCCCGCGGTCCGCGCACAGCGCCGCTACAAGGAACTCGTCGAAAAAGGAGACCCTGTGACCCTCGAAGAGATCGAACGCAACGTCCGCGAACGCGACAAGGCCGACATGAGCCGTGCCGTATCGCCGCTGCGCCAGGCCGACGACGCCGTTGTGCTGGACAACAGCCACATGAGCGTCGAGGAACAAATGGCGTGGTTTATGGAGCTCTACCGCCAGCGCATCAACGGCTGAAAACCATGAAGATCGAAATCGACGACAAATCGGGCTGCTGCTTCGGCGTCATGCGGGCCATCTCGAAGGCCGAGGAGGCCCTCGGTGAAGGCGGAACGGTCTATTCGCTGGGCGATATCGTCCACAACCGCATCGAGGTACAGCGCCTCGAACGGCTCGGGCTGCAGACCGTTACGCACGACGATATGCCACGGCTTGCCGGGTGTCGGCTTTTCATCCGCGCCCACGGGGAGCCCCCGACAACCTATGCCGAGGCACAACGGCTGGGCATCGAGGTCATCGATGCCACCTGTCCGGTGGTGGCGCGGCTCCAACGGCGCGTCGTGCAGGCTTACGAGCGCATGCAGCCTCTCGGCGGGCAGGTGGTGATCCTCGGCAAACGGGGCCACGCCGAAGTCGTGGGACTCACCGGGCAGGTCGAGGGCCGCGCCATCGTCATCGAAGGAGGGGACGACCTCGGCCTGATCGATTTCACACGCCCGATCCACTTCCTCGCACAGACCACCCAGAGCATCGAGCTCTTCGAGGCACTGGGCGTGGAGATGTGCCGCCGGGCCGCCGATCCCGGGCAGGTACACATCGAGGATACGATCTGCCGCCAGGTTTCGGGCCGGGAGGAGCACCTGGCGGAGTTCTCCGGGCGTTTCGATGTCGTGCTCTTCGTCTGCGGCCGCAAGTCGTCAAACGGCAAGGTCCTCTCGGAGGTGTGCCGCCGGGCCAACCCCCGAACGCATGTCGTCGAAGAGGCCGCGGAGATCGACCCGGAATGGATCGCCGGAGCCGAAAGCATCGGCATCTGCGGAGCCACCTCCACCCCCAAATGGCTCATGCAGAAGGTCGCAGATGCCGTCGAGAGCATCTCGGAAACACACAACGATAACCAATCACAACAGATACGGCCATGAAAAAATACTTCATCCGCTCATTAAAATATTTTTGCGCCCTGTGCGTTCTCTGTGTGTTGATCATGCTCCTGAACCGCCTGGCAGGGACATCCATACTGACCCTCAAGGAGACCTTCTACGTGATGTTCCACACCCCGAAGGGCATGCTGCTGCCCGTGGTCATTGTCGTGCTGGCGGCCGTCTATCCCCGCATCGGGTTCGTGACGCGCCGCGTCGAGGGCGATACGGAGAAGGACCGGCAGCAGATAATCAACGCATTCCGCACGGCGGGATTCGCACTGCGCTCCGAAAAGGAGGGCGTCATGATCTTCCGCGCCGACAGCCCCCTGCGCAAGCTCACGCTGTTGTGGGAGGATGAAATCCGGGTCTCGCAATTCGGGCAGTGGATCGAAATCGACGGAATACGCCGCGGAGTGGCCCGCGTGCAGTACCAGTTGGAGAATTACCTCAGAAACAAACGTTACGATGAATAGGATGAACAGATTCAAACATATTAGCTGCGCAGCCGCCGTGCTCTTCGTTGCGGCCTGGACCCTGATCTTCGCAGCTCGCAACGACTTCGGGCTCGGACGCAATATGGAGATCACCGTCAACATGATGCGCGAACTCATGTTGAACTACGTCGATCCCATCGATCCCGACAAGCTCATGCAGGGCGCCGCCGCCGGGATGGTCAGCGACCTCGACCCATACACGGAGTACATCCCCGAAGAGGGCATGCAGGATTTCGAGTTCCTGACCACCGGAAAGTACGGCGGAATCGGGGCCCTCATCCGCCAGAAGGAGGATTACGTGCGCATCTCACAGCCCTATGAGGGGTCGCCAGCCGACAAGGGGGGACTCAAGATCGGCGACAAAATCCTCGCCATCGACGGAAAGGACGCCAAAGGCTTCACGACCGAGCAGGTCTCGAACCGCCTGAAAGGCGAGCCGGGCAGTAAGGTCCGCGTAACGGTCGAGCATCTCGACGGCTCGCAAGAAACCGTCTCGCTGCAGCGCGAACGTATCGCGATTCCCGGCGTGCCCTACGCCGGATGGGTCACCGACAGCATCGCATACATCCGCCACAGCGACTTCACCGAGGGGTGTTACGAGGAGATGCGCGCCGCCATAGAGCGGCTGCGCGCCGAAGGTCGGATGAAGGGACTCGTGCTCGACTACCGCTCGAACGGCGGCGGCATCATGCAGGAAGCGATCAAAATCCTCGCGATGTTCGTGCCGAAAGGGACCGAGGTGCTCAGCACAAAAGGACGCAGCGAAGATTCGAAGCAGGTATTCCGTACGCAGTCGGAACCCGTACTGCCCGACCTGCCGCTCGTCGTGCTCATCAACGGAAACTCCGCGTCGGCCGCCGAGATCGTAGCAGGTTCGCTGCAGGACCTCGACCGCGCCGTCCTCATCGGGCAGCGCAGCTTCGGAAAAGGACTCGTACAGTCGACGCGCCCGCTCGGTTACAACGCCATGCTGAAACTCACCACGGCCAAGTACTACATCCCCTCGGGACGCTGCATCCAGGCCGTGGACTACTCCCATTCGCAGGAGGGATCGGTACACACGGTACCCGACTCGTTGATCTCGGAATTCGCAACGCGCGCCGGACGCAAGGTCTACGACGGCGGCGGAATCATGCCCGACATCCAGACCGAACCGGAATACATCTCCCGCTTCGCACTGACGCTCTATGCCTTGGGGTTCGTCGAGGATTTCGGAGACGAATATACCCGCCGCAACCCCGGACAGGAGGTCGACATCCGCACCTTCTCGATTTCGGACCAGGATTACGCCGACTTCGCCGAGTTCCTGAAGGACAAGGAGGTTCCTTATGAATCGGATACCCGCCGGGCCCTCAAGTCGCTCAAAAAGGCCGCCGAGGACGACCGTTTCGCCGACCTGAAGGAGGCCTTCGAAAAGATGGAGATCGAGCTCAAGGACGATACGCAGACCAACCTCGAAACCTACCGCGAACAGGTTATCGAGACGATCAACAACGACATCATCATGCGCCATGGTTACCAGGCAGGCGTGATCGAACACTCGCTCTCAACGGACAAGGAGGTCGCCCGGGCCGTGGAGATACTCAACGACCCGCAGGAGTACGTGCGCATCACCACCCAACAGGATACGAAAAAGAAGTGATTCCCGCAGGTCCTGACTCCGGAATCCATAAACAGCTGCAAAATACGGCATGAAACTGCGTCGTGACATATTCTCGTTCCGCAACCGGGTGATGGTTATCCTCGTCGGAATCGGACTCGGGGCCATCTCGCTGCTCTACACCAACAACATGGCCAAACGCCTCAGGGAGAAAGAGCAGCACGATGTGGCGCTTTGGGCCCATGCCATGGAACGCGTCAACCGTGACGTCATGGGCGGCGCCATGGAGGACCCGCTGATCGCCGACATCATGTCGAACAACAACAACATCCCGTTCATCATCACCAACGAGAATCTCGAAGTCATCAACTCGCACCTGATCCCCGAAAAGATCATCAATCATCCCGGACGCCTCAGACGCCAGATCGAGAAATTCACCGAGGAGAATATTCCCCGCCCCGTGCGCTTCTGGTGGACGAACGAGCACTACCACATTATCTTCTACGGAAAGTCGGCCCTGCTCAAGTCGCTCTACTACTTCCCCTACATCCAGATTCTCGTCATCACGGCATTCGTTGCCCTGGGATTCGTCGCTTTCCGCTCGTCGAAACACGATGAGCAGAACCGCGTGTGGATCGGACTGGCCAAGGAGACCGCCCATCAGCTGGGAACCCCTACCTCGTCGCTGCTCGGGTGGATCGAATACCTCCGTTCGCAGGACGTCGACCAGTCGGCCGTCGACGAGATGAACAAGGACCTGACCCACCTGATGAAGATCGTCGACCGATTCTCGAAAATCGGCTCCGAGACGCCCCTATCCCCCGCCAACATCAACGAGGTGGTGGGAGAATCGGTCATGTATTTCCGCAAACGCATTCCGCGCAACGTGACGCTCGACTACAACGGGCTGGCCATTGCCCCGGTACAGGCCAACATCAACGCCGCCCTCTTCGAATGGGTCGTGGAAAACCTCATGAAGAACTCCCTCGATGCCCTTCAGGGGCACGGGGCCATCGACGTGCGCATCTCGTCGAACGACAAGGATGTGATGATCGACGTGAAGGACACCGGGAAGGGGATTCCGAAAAGCAACTGGAAACGCATCTTCGAACCGGGATTCACCACCAAGACCCGCGGCTGGGGACTCGGACTCTCGCTCTCGCGGCGAATCGTCGAAGAGTATCACCAGGGTAAAATCGCCGTGGTGGACTCGGAGATTGGGAAAGGTACGACCATCCGCATTACGCTCAAACGTATTTTTGCCTGATGATCGGCCTATCCGCCCATACGTCATCCGACATCCGAACCGATTCGGTGTCATCGGACGTGCACCCCGGACTCCCGGCAGGTGTCGGGCAGGCCGACATGTCCCCGAACCGGGTGCGGCAGGATTCTGCCGGGCTGTCGGGCAATCCGCAGACGAACGAAAGAGCCGCACGCTATGATTCGCTCCACGATGGTGCACGGGCAGATTCGACACAAACGTACCTCCCCGTCGATTCAGCGGGACATGGCAGCGCCTTTCCCGGATTCGGGGCCGATCCGGCAGGGCAATACGGGATGTTTCCCAGGTTTGGAAGCGATTCAGTAGCTTTCGGTTCCGGAGACATCGTATGGCGCGACACAACCGCCCGGGCGGTTTTCGGAGAGCAGGCAATACTTGTCGATCCCGCCAGCACAGAGCCGAACCATCCCGCCGCCCCAACCGAAAACGGTCCGTTCCAATGTTTCGTGCTCCTGCTCGCCGTAACCTACGCCGTACTGCTCTACCGCAACCTGGACGACATCGGCACGCTGTTGAGCAGGATATTCCACGACGGAGCTTCCCACAAAAGATTCTACGAAGACTCCGGGAGTAGCGGTTTCTCCCGATTCCTTCACATCACAACCGTCATCGGAATACTTTTCCTCGGATTACTTGCAGTCAAGTTCGGAGGCTGGATCATCACCGGATGGCCGACCGAACTGTTCGCCGACGCTGCGGTACTGGGACTGTGTCTGGCCACATCGGTCACCGGAGGCCTGATCGTCCTCTATCAGCATATCGTATTGCAATGTGCTGGGAAGATTACCGTCTCACAACCTTTCATCGGGCAGCTCATCCAGCTCAAACGAACCTTTTTCGCCCTGGCCGCTGTCATTACGGCCCCCGTACTGTTGCTCTTCGTGCTCTGTCCCGAGGATTCGGGCAAGATATGGATCCATATCGCCCTCGCCGAAGTGTCTCTGACGGCTCTTCTATACATCAAAGAGTCTCTAAACCTGTTTCTTTCTAAAAATTTTTCAATTTTACATTGGTTTTTGTACCTTTGCACCGTGGAGTTCTTCCCGATCAGTCTCATATGGCTGCTGATAACCAGAGGGCAGACTTCCATTTAACAACCTAAATCGTCCGCATCTTGAAAGTTAAGAGAGTACTGGTTTCACAGCCGAGGCCCGCAATCATCGAAAAGTCCCCTTTCTACGAGTTGTCACGCAAATACGACGTGGAGGTTACCTATCGCCCCTTCATCCGGGTCGTGGGTGTCTCCCTGAAGGAGTTTCGCGCCCAACGGGTTGAAATACTCTCCCATACGGCCGTCATCTTCACCTCGCGAACAACGGTGGACAGCTTCTTCCACATCTGTGAAGAGGCCCGCATCACCATTCCCGAGACCATGAAATACATCTGCCAGACCGAGGCCGTGGCCCTCTACCTGCAGAAGTACATCGTCTACCGAAAACGGAAAATATCGTTCGCCGACGGCTCGTTTACCTCGCTCATCGAACTCATCATCAAGCATAAGGAGGAGAAATTCCTCCTGGCTCTGAGCGAACCCCACAAGCCCGAACTGCCCGAAACGCTGGCAAAACTCAAGCTCTCGTTCGATCCCGTCATCCTGGCTCGTACGGTGCCGGCCGATCTCGAAGAGATAAACATGGCCGACTACGGCGTCCTGGCGCTATACTCCCCGACCGATGTCAAGACCCTGATCGAGAAGTTCGGGACCGATGCGCTGCCGGCCGTGGCGGTCTTCGGGGAGGGAACCCTTCGGGCCGCCATCGCCGCTGGAATCCCCGTCCTGGCCAACGCCCCGACCCCCGAGGCCCCCTCGATGGTCAAGGCGCTCGACATCTTCCTCCAGAAAGTGCAGGATGGCGTGGAGATTCTTCCCGTCGAGCCGGCCGTGGATTCGCACAAGGAGGAGTTTATCCGAAACCAGCAGCATAAACTGGCGAAAAAAAGCCGCACCCGCCGTCCGGCAGCATCCAAATAGGCCCGCAACTGCGGCATACCGTACGAAGATGGCCGAGCATTCGCTTCCCCGAACCGAAAGGCTCCGCTCGATGGGAGCCATCCGCCGCATGTTCGAAAACGGCGAAAGCGGCTTCGTATTCCCGTTCCGCTATGTCTGGTTCGCAGAGCCCGATACGGAACGGTCGGTCGAAGTGATGTGTTCCGTGCCCAAAAAATTCCACAAACGGGCCAACCGCCGGAACCTCCTCCGCCGCCGCACCAAAGAGGCATACCGGTTGCAGAAAGAGGTGCTCCGCGCCGGAAGCCCCGTCAACCTCGACCTGGCGCTGATCTACTCCTCGAAGGAGGTCTTGCCCTACAAAACCGTCGCCCATGCCGTCCGAAAAATTCTGGAAACAATCGCTGCAGCTCTTTAAGCGCATCTGTGCCTTTCCGCTGATTGTATTGGTGCGGTTCTATCAACTCTGCATCTCGCCCCTCACACCGCCCTCCTGCCGCTTCACGCCAACCTGCTCGCAATACGCCCTCGAGGCACTACGCAAATACGGTCCCTTGAAAGGACTGTGGCTCACCTTGCGGCGATTGGCCCGTTGTCACCCCTGGGGCGGCAGCGGATACGATCCCGTACCCTGAAAACAATAACAGCCGAATCCGCAGATTCGGCTACAAGGCAACCTTCGAAAATACCTTTCGGAAAATCCCGGCATCCCCGGCCTCAAAACCACTCAATCGCAGAGGTCCTCACAACGCTCCCCGGAGGATTCGAACTCAAGGGTCGCATGCGAAATGCCCGACTCACGCAACGATCGCTTCAGGGCGTGTTTCACTTCCCCCATACAGGCAAGGTCGTCGAGCACAACATGTGCCGTAAGTGCGTTCTCCGTCGTACTCAGGGCCCAGACATGGATGTGATGCACGGCCTGCACCCCTTCGACCGCAGCCATGCGGCACTCGAGATCGGCAACGTCGATACCGGACGGAACGCCGTCGAGCGACAACCGCAGGCTGTCGCGCGTGAGCGACCAGACCGAGGCAACGATCACCCCCGCTACGGCCAGTCCTACGATCGGATCGACGATGACCCAGCCTGTTGCCGAGATCACCACGCCCGACACCAGCACCCCGATCGACACCAGGGCGTCGGCCGCCATGTGGAGGTATGCCCCCTTGACATTCAAGTCCCGGTCCTTGTCCTTGAGGAAAAGCCACGCCGTGAAGCCGTTGACCGCAACGCCGATCCCCGCCGTCCAGGCGATCGCACCGCCCACGACCGGTTCGGGATGGAGCATCCGCCCCACGCTCTCGGCAACGATCACCCCGACGGCGATCAACAGAATCACCGAGTTGAGCAACGAAATGAGCACCGTACTCTTCCTGTACCCATAGGTATAACGTGGCGTTGCCTGTGCCTGTGCCAACCGGAAGGCCAGCATGGCCAACAGCAGGCTCGCCACGTCCGAAAGGTTGTGGCCCGCATCGGACAACAGCCCCATCGACCCGTACCACAGCCCGACGGCAAACTCGACCGCCACAAATCCGGCATTCAGCGCAATCCCCCAAAGGAATGCCTTGTTGAGCGAGGTGATCGCATGGGCATGGGCATGA
>DXGO01000139.1 GCA_019113885.1 Candidatus Alistipes intestinipullorum
AAAACAAAATTACCATAATAAAAACAAGAACAATACGGCAAATAGAGGTCCAGTAAAAATGATACCGGGCAGAAAATAATTGACAAACTCCTCCTAAACGATAAGGTGTGTCATAATAATTATGACACACCTTATCATTTTATCATTGAACACATGGATTATTAAATCTCCTCTATTCCCAAAACCAATGCATCATACTGAATAGTTACGGCCTTTTTCGGGGATACGGTTTATTCATGTAACAATTCATAATGGATTTGGACTCCCTGATGGTTGTTGTCCAACTCGAACGCCGCGGCAAAATACTTTTCGGCCTCGCTCCGATTGCCGAGTCCGAGGTGCCCCAAAGCCATCAGGTAGTTGCAGTGAATCCGGTTCTTGCGATTCATGTCGTCCTCCCAGATCTGAAGATCGGGCAGCGAAACGGCGAAATAGTCCATTTTGAATACATCATAGAGATGCTTCTCGCCGTAGGAGATCAGGTTGTTGAAGCGCCCGCGAGCCTCGGCGTCACGTCCCAGGCGCAACAATGCCAAACCTTGATAAAAGATTTTGTCGGGTTTCTGATCGTTGTAGTAGATCGCCGCCGCAGGTTGACTGTTGCCCACCGACGCCTTCTCGTAAAGCTCCCGGGCCTCTTCGGCGCGGCCCGTGAGTTCGAGAATCCGCGCCTTGTAGTAGTTGAAGTCGTTCTCCTGGGCACCGGGAAGTTTTCCCTCACCGAGGTGATGCGGATAGACATAGCATTCGTCGATCAACGCCAGCGCACGGTCGTACTCCCCACGAGCGATGCAGCGCTTGGCCAACTCCAGGCGGGCAATCTGGTACTGTGCCGGAACCTTTCCCTCGCCTCCTTCCCAGGGGTGGAATTTCCGGCGGTCGATCAGATCGATCGCCTCTTCGTAGCGGCCCAACTGGTTGAGCAGCGTGACATACTCCAGATAGAGATCGTCGCGGCGGAATGCCGTCTCCCGGTAGCGATCCAGCAGGGCCAACCGTTCGGCATGAGGCCGGTTCAGGCGTTTGTAGAGTTGGTCGAGCTCCATCAGAATCCGGGCATCCGACGTGTCGAGCGCAAAGGCACGCTCAAGCAAGCCGACCGCCTCTTCCCGGCGGCCCATCTTGTTGAAATAGGCCAGCGACAAGTTGCGCAGCACGGTCGGGAAGCGGTCGTCGAGTGCTGCAGAGGCCTCCCAGCAGGCTACGGCGGCGGCATACTGGCGTTTGTCGTACCAGAGATTGCCCAGATAGTAAAGCGCACGGGGCGTCTCGGGAATCAGGCGCGTGGCGGTCTGCAACGCCTCGATGTCGTCGAGACTGTTCGGAAAACAACAATCCGGGGCCGTCTTTTCGGCACGGGCGACAGCTTCGGCAGCCTCTCCGGTCCGACCCAAACGGCTCAGGGCCCACGCTTCGTAGTAATGGAGCATCGGACTCGGGGCGGCGACACGCACTATGGCGGCAGCGGCGACGGCAAGGGCCTCCTCCCAGCAGCCGGCATCGGCATAGTCGCGGAAAAGCTCCTCGTAGTTGTGCGCTTCGCTGCGCATCCGGGCATCGAGGGCATCGAGTTGTGCTCCGTCGCCGGAGAGGAGATACTCCTCGAACAGGCATCCGAAATTGAAACGGTCAATCTCCAGCGAATCGGCGATCCATTTCCGGGCCTCCTCCGCCCGGCCGAGATGACGCAGTACGGCGCATTTGAGATGGCGCCCACGCAGGTTGTGCCAGTTGCGCAGCAACGACTTGTCGATCTCCTGAAGGGCCGTCTCCCAGCGTCCGGCCGCTGCGGAGAGCTGCGCCAGCGAGAAGTAGCCGGCATCCTGCCAGGCAGCATTCCAGCACGCCTTGTAGAAGCAGTCGTAGGCCTCGTCGGCACGTCCCTGATACTTGAGCGACAGGCCCAGGTTGTAGAGCGGCTCCCCGTCATAGGGGTTGGGATTCCGCTCGGTAAGCACCTCCACGGCCTTGCGCAGATAGGGCTCCGCCTCGGCGAAACGCCCTTTGCGGATGAGCCACAATCCCATGGCATTGTTGTTCCGCACGTCGTTCGGGAAACGGCGCAGCGCCTCCAGGTAGTAATCCGTCGGGTTGTAGGTCGCATGGCGGTACTGCTCCAGGTGCAGGCCCGTCAGGTAGAGCTGCTCCGCGGTATCGATCTGCGAGGGATCGAGTGCCGGTTTGGCCGGATCGGGAATCGGCTTGATCGTGTCGGGCTCGGGTTCCCAGCCCAACACCTTGCGTCCGCGGGCATCGCTCACGCAAACCCGCACGCCGCGCAGTTCGGCAACCGGGACCTGCGCCTCGAAGACCGCCTCCGGCGAGAGCGTGCGCACCTCGTCGAGGCAGATACGCCCCTCCTGCTCCACAACGATGTGCAGACTCTCCTGCTTCGACGTAGCGAAGAGTTTCAGCACATGCCGCCCGGCTTCGGCCGGTTCGATGTTCATCAGCAGGTCGGCCGTGGCATTCTTCACGACGCCCAGTTCGCGGTAGGGCATGAAGTACTGCGTGAAGGTCTTCTCCTCGTAGGGTTGCAGCCACGTGAAGTCGGGCTGGTTGTCGGTGTAGACACCCGTCATCAGCTCGATGTAGGGCCCGTCCTCGTCGGTCAGGTTCCGGTCCCAGGCGCGGCCAAAGTCGCCGCAACCCCAGGTCCACTGCTTCTTGCCCGGGGAGACATGATGATCGGCGACATGCAGGACGCCCGCACGGGTGTCGTTCTCGTAACCGCCCACGAAATCGTATTTCGAACGGATGGCCATATAGGAGGTCGGAACGGGAATGTTCTTGTAGCGCGAAATGTCCACGCCGGCCGAATAATCCATCTTGTAGTAGACGCCGGTGGCGATCGGGTACTTCGAGACATCACGCTTTCCGTGGTCGAAGACGGCATTCACGTCGCTCGGGAAGACTGACTGGTAATCGTCGTTGACCGCCACGGCAGGGTTCGCCCACCAGAGGAAGGTCTGCGGCACGGGCGTCGGGTTGTACAGCGTGCCGAGAATCTCCAACACGGCACGTCCGGGCCGGAGAAGGAACCCCGCCATACCCTTCTGATGGAACATCCGTTCACGTTCGCTCACCCATACGACCGCGGCACCGTCATCGCGGCGCTCGATGCTGAAATCGATCGGCAGGAAGGTGCTCGGGCGGTGGTGCTGCGGCCAGTTAAACTCGATGCCTCCGGAAATCCACGGGCCCGCCAGTCCCACCAACGCAGGTTTTATCACCTGGTTGTAGTAGATGAAATGGCGCTGTTTGATCTTGTCGTAGGCCATCTGGATACGCCCTCCCAACTCGGGCAGCACCATGATCTTGAGGTATTCGTTCTCCAGGAAGACGGCATGGTAGCTCTTTTCCCGGCATTCGTCCTCGATCTTCTCGATCACCGGATAGGGATAGACGACACCGCTGCTGCCCTGATAAACGCGTTTCTCCAGGAACATCGGATTCTTTTCCGGACGGCCAATACCGTAGGTAGGAAGCAGGATATCCTCTTCCCAAACTTTTACTTGATTCATAAATCGGATTCGTTATTTATTGCGTGATCTCTTTTTCGATCTGTTCGAGGGATTTGCCCTTCGTTTCAGGCAGGTTTTTCCGGATAAACAGGTAGCCGGCCAGGCAGATGCCGCCATAGACCCAGAAGGTGCCCGAAGCCTTCAGCCACTCGTTGAGCAGCGGGAAGGTGTAGGTCAGCAGGAAGCTGGCGGCCCACAGGCAGAAGGTCGAGAAGGCCATCATCGCGCCGCGCAGCCGTGCGGGGAAGATTTCCGACAGCACGACCCAGACGATCGGGGCCAGCGACATGGCATAGGCAGCAATCGCCAGCACGACGAGCAGCAGCATGGCCCATCCGCTCACTTCGAAGTAGTAGGCCGTACCGAGGATGGCATAGATGACGGCCAGGGCCGCGGAGCCGACGATCATCAGCGCACGGCGCCCCCAGCGGTCCACCGTATAGATGGCCACGAAGGTGAAGACGACGTTCGTAACGCCCGTGACGACGATGTTCATCAGCACGTCGGAGACGGCGTAGCCCGCCGCCGAGAAGATCTCGTGGGCATAATTGAATATGACGTTGATGCCGCACCACTGCTGGAATACGGCCAGCACCATACCGAGCACCAGCACGCGGCGAACCGACGGGTGGAAAATCTTACCGAGCGAGACCCGTTCCCCGGACTCGCCTTTCAGCAGGGCGATCTCGGCCAGGGACTCCTCGGCATAGGCCTCGCCGCCGATCCGGGAGAAGACCCGCCGGGCGCGCTCCTCGCGGCCGTTGAGGGCCAGCCACCGCGGGCTCTCGGGAATAACGAACGAGAGGACGAAAAAGACAATGGCCGGAATGGCCCCTACCCAGAACATCCAGCGCCAGGCCCACTCGAGACTCAGGGCATTGAGGGCCTCGCCGTCGACCGTAAAATGCCGGGCGATAGCCCAGTTCACGATCTGTGCCGCGAGGATACCCAGCACGATGGTCAGCTGGTTGAGCGACACGAAGCGCCCGCGGATCGACGCCGGGGTCACCTCCGCGATGTAGATGGGTGAGACGTTCGAGGCGATGCCGATGCCGAACCCTCCGATGATGCGATAGATGATGAATGCGGCGATTCCGTCGGCGGCACCCACCCCGACGGCCGAGACCGTAAAGAGCACCGAGGCGATGAGGAGCATCCTTTTCCGTCCGTAGCGATCGCTCCACATGCCGGCGAGCAACGCTCCGGCCAGGCAGCCGACCAGGGCGCAGCTCATCGCCCAGCCGCGCATGGCGGGGAGCCCCTCAAGCCCGAAAAACGGCTCGTAAAAAATCTTGGCGCCTCCGATCACGACCCAGTCGTAACCGAAGAGCAGGCCGCCCAAGGCCGACACAAGGCTGATGAGCAGGATGTAGCGCATGTTGAATCGTTTCATAGCAAAACTTCGAGTTTGGGTATTGCAAAGTAAGGACAACGGGCTTTGCGGGGAAATAGACACGGTGAAATAAAACATGGACTATTTTACGATCCGGGAATTATTCCATATCTTTACGAAGGATTATCCCCCGAAATCAAACCGACAGGACATGAGACGCAAAGATGGATTCAGCGGCGAACGGGCTCTGGTACTGCCCCTCTCGATCATCCGGCAAATGGAGAAAAATCCCCTGTACGCCCAACTTCACATCACCGACATCGGATACTACCCCCACGCCAAATACCACTACCGCGAACGGACGGAACCTATCTCGCAATACGTGCTGATCTACTGCACCGACGGGAAAGGCAGTTTCCGGCTGCACGGCGAGACCTACCTCGTAAACCGGAACCAGTTCTTTATCCTGCCGGCGGGGGTGCCCCACAGTTACGCCGCCTCGGAAGAGGACCCGTGGACCATCTACTGGGTCCATTTCAAAGGCCTTCTGGCTGGATTCTATGCCGAAGGATTCGCCCGCCCCACGGATCTCCGCCCCAACGTAAACTCCCGGATCAACAACCGCAACGACCTGTTCGAAGAGATTTTCCGCACGCTTGGCATGGGGTACAGCACGGAAAATCTGCTCTACGCCACCTCCGTTTTCTTCCATTTCCTGGGCTCGCTGCGTTACCTCCAATCCTACCGGAATGCGGCGCAGCCCGCGGGGTCGGAATTCGATATTGTGACGGCGGCGATCCACTACATGGTGGAGAATGTCGAGAAGAAATTGAGCCTGTCGGACATCACCGACCACATCGGCTACTCGGCATCACATTTCTCGACGATCTTCCGCAAACGCACCGGCTACTCCCCGACGGCCTATTTCAACCAGATCAAGATTCAGAAGGCGTGCCAGCTGCTCGATTTCACGGACATGAAGATCAATCAGATCTGCTACAAGATCGGCATCGACGACTGCTACTACTTCTCACGCCTTTTCTCGAAAATCATGGGCATGTCGCCCCGGGAGTACAAAATGTCAAAGAAGGGATAACCCCTCCCGTCCAACGATTTTCGCAACGTTTACCGTTGAAAAAAGATTGACCGGCTGACTGATCTGATCGGTGTTTCCGTTTTCGGCACATCTTCGGTCCGGAAAATTGCAGAAACAAAATCTTATAATTAAATTTGCTCCGGTTAGGAAGTTGAATACCGACGAGACATAACTTATACTACGCCCCATCATTCGCTGCCGTCGAATGATGGCGTTACATCGTCATCCTTTTTGCCATCGGACATGGGCACGACGAGAAAAAAAACGGGACTCCATCAGGAATCGATGTTCGGGGACAATGCCCGAGCCTCATAACCGACCGCACCGGTCGGGGGGGGGAAGTTTTCCGCACGGACCGGGAACTGACCGACCTGCTCAAGGAGGACTGCGCCCGCGGAATCGAAGCCCTCTACCGAAAATACCACGAAGCCATGTGCGTCTACGGACTCAAGTTTCTGCGCACCGAACAGGACGCCCAGGACATCGTGCAGAACGTCTTTGCCTCGCTGCTGACGAAGGAGTGGGACCACTTCGAGGGTTCGCTCCGAGCCTACCTTTTCGCCGCCGTGGCCAAATCCGCACTGAAATTCCTCCGCGACACGGGGCACATACGATTCTACGACATCGAAGAGAAACTCACGCTTTTCGATGACGAAGAGCATTTTTACGAATTATTCAAAAGCAACGGCCTGACCGAACGGCTCCTATCGGAAGTCGAGAAACTGCCGCCGAAATCGAGGCAGGTGTTTCTGGAAATTGCCATCAACAAACGAAGATACAAACTGGTAGCCAAACAGTTGAACATCTCAGTCAACTCCGTCAAGACCCATTACAGCCGGGCCATTGCCAGACTGAGGTCCTTCTCGAAAACCCTGAAACTGTTTTTTTTCGCATAAACCATTCACCCATTTTTCGTCATCCGGGAATATATTAACGAAACGATCCATTCATCATTATGTCGGAAAAGAACCTCATATCGCTCATCCAAGCCTATCTGGACGACCGGCTCTCCGCCGAAGAGGCTGCGGTGCTGAGAAAGAGGATCGACACGGACCCCGAGGTCCGGCAACTCTTTCTGGATTCGTTGCGCATCGACCGCCTCAACCGGATGGCTTTGGCCGCGGAGCAAATCAATTCCCGGAGACCCGCGGCCCGCACGATGAGAATCCGCAGAATCGGCTATTGCGCCGCAGCGTGCATCGCCCTGCTGATCGGCATCGTCTACACCCTGCACCGGTCCGCTCCCGAAACCGCGGAGGCCTCCTTCGCCTCACTGATACCCGTCCAGAAGGGGATCGTGCTGCTGGCCAATGACGGATCACGCCATGAGATCACCGGGGAGACCGAAAACCGCACCCTTGAAGAGTTGCTGGCGGAGGTCCCCCAGGCCAAAGACCCGCAACAGGTCGAATGGCAGACACTCATCGTCCCGTTCGGCAAACAGATCGATCTCCTGCTCAGCGACAATTCGCACGTGTGGCTCAACGCAAACTCCCAGTTGCGCTTCCCGAGGTCATTCCAGGGCAACGAGCGCAAAGTCTATCTGACAGGGGAAGGCTATTTCGAGGTAGCGTCGGACCGCAAAAAACCATTTGTCGTCCATACCAACGGCTCGGACATCCGTGTCCTGGGAACGAAATTCAATGTCGCGGCGTACGACGCCCGAACCGTCACTACCCTCGTGTCGGGAAAGGTTGAGGTGCTGGCCGACGGCAGACAAATCGAACTGAATCCCGGCTCGCAACTCACCTATGACGCCTCAAATGGCGAAATCGAGCGGCGCGAAGTCGACACATCGCTGTTCACCTCCTGGGTCACGGGGTATTACGAATACGAAAACATGCCCCTGGGCGACCTGATCCAGTGCCTCACCAACTGGTACGGAGTACAATTCGAGTTCGAAGCCTCGGAAGAGGCCCAACGTCGATTCACCGGCTACTTCAAGCGCTCCCAGACGCTGGATGACATACTCCGGACCATCGGAAAAACGACCAACGTCGGATTCCGCATCGATGCCGACAGGGTGATTGTCTACCGGTCCGAAAGCAGCGACCGATAACACACTCCGCCGCCGACAGGCCCGGTGCTACGATACCGGCATCCGGCCTTTGGACCAATCCGTAAGATACTGGCCCCATAAAGAGCGAAAAACCTTCGCTCCGGCCCTTGCCATGCAACATCCATCAACAACCAAACATCAAAAACATGAAAGGAACTTTACCTCTCCGGATGAAAATCCGATCAGGACTGGCGTTCGGATTAAGGCCGATCGTCCTGCTCCTCGCACTCCTTGTCCTGCCGGGCATCGCCTCCGCACAACCCGCCGATAAGGGACAAACGATCTCCCTATGAATGACCGCCGCCACGCTGCGGGAAGCCTTCAAGGCTATCGAACAACAATCTCAATACAAATTCATCTACAACGAAGAAGAGGTCCCGAAAGATTACCGTGCCAACTTCATCGTGCAGGGCAACATCTACCAGGTTCTGACGGACATCCTGTATGGATTGCCGCTCGGGTATGAGGTACAGGAGGAGAGCATCATCATCAAGCCTGCCGCACCGCAGGCCAGGAAAGAGCAGCCCGCACCCAGAAAAATTACCATCCGCGGGCACATCACCGATGAGCTGGGGTCTCCCTTGGCCGGCGCCATCGTCATTATTGATTCCCGGAAAACCGGCGTTGCGGCCAACGCGAACGGCGATTTCGAAATGGAGATTTTCGAAAGCGACGTGAACCGCGAAAAGCTCGTCTTCCGCTATCTGGGAATGCAGCCCGAGTTCATGGCCATAACCGCACGGACGGTTTACAATGCAGTGCTGAAAAGCGCGGAGCCCCTCGAAGAGGTGCTGGTCACGGGATACCAGACGATCTCGGCCGAACGCGCCACGGGATCCTTTGACGTGGTACGCGGCGACATCTTCGACAAGCCCGCCTCGAGCATCTCGAATCAGCTGATCGGCGTGGTCGCCGGTGTGCACGCCTCGATGAACGAGGACGGTACGGCAACGTTCCAGATCCGCGGCCAGTCGACGCTCATCTCCGAACAGGAACCGCTGGTGGTTATCGACGGATTCCCTGTGGAGGGCGGTCTGGAACTGGTCAACCCGAACGATGTGGAGTCGGTCACCTTCCTCAAGGATGCCGCTTCGGCATCGATCTGGGGATCGCGCTCCGGAAACGGTGTGATTGTCATCACGACGAAAAAGGCCGCCCGGAACTCCAAGCTGAATGTCTCGGCCAACGTCTTTACCCGCGTCCGGCAAAAGATGGACCTCGACTATGTGAACCCCATCGCCAGCACGGCAGACGAGCTCGCCTACGAAGAGATGATTTTTCAGGAAGGCCTCTGTACGGGAAGCGTTGCCCGGCCCTATTTCGAAAAACCCTACTCGAAAGGGCTGGCTATCCTGAACGAATACAGCCTCGGCCACATCGACGCTACGGAAAAAGAGCGGAGGCTCGCCGAACTGCGTGGCATCAACTATCAGGACGACGTCTACAAGTACCTGCTCCGCCATCCCGTCTCGACGCAGGCCAACCTGACGATCTCTTCGGGCAACGACAAGGCGTCGTTCATCACGTCACTCCTCTACGAGAACTCGAAAACCCACTTCGTCGGCTCGGAAAGCGACCGATTCTCGTTCACGACGAACCTGAATGCCGACATTTTCAAATGGCTGACCTTCGACATGGGAGCCTACTTCCAATACGACAACATCGATTCGAGCGGCGCCACAATAGATGAGATTACCCAAATATCACCCTACGAACGGCTGGTCAACGAGGACGGCTCCTATGCACGGCTCGTGCACAAATACTACCTGCCGGCGGTTGAGAGCCTGCCCCTCGACCAGTTCACCTACTCCGACTGGTTCTACAACCTCCTGCAGGATATCCGCAACCGCGAACTGACCACCACAAACCTCAACACGCGCCTGCGGGCAGGACTTACCTTCAAACTGCTCGAAGGCCTGAACTTCATCTCCTCGTTCCAGATCGGAATCGCCGACACCAAGGTCCGGAACTTTTACGGCGAGGAGACCTTCGAGGTAAAGGACCTGGTCAACTTCAACACGGCCTACGATCCGGCCACCCAGACGGTAGGCGCCGTCACCTATCCCAAAGGCGGACTGCTCGACCGTGAACAGGGCAGCAACTGGAACTACGTGGTGCGCAACCAACTTACGTTCGCCCGCGGATTCGGACGCCACATCATCAATGCCGTCGCCGGATTCGAGCTCAGCAAGCTCCATTCCACCTACACGATCTATCCCCGCGTGTTCGGATACAACGACGAGACGCTCACCTCGAGCACCTTCCCGCTCCCGTTCGGCGGCACCCCGGCCAACATCTACGGAGACTCCAACCAGTATACGCCCTACTTCGCCTATACAACGACGCTCTCCGAATCGAATACGAAGTACTTCTCGATGTACCTCAACGCCTCGTACACCTTCGACAACAAGTACACCCTGACGGCCAGCCTGCGCAACGACGCCTCGAACCTGATCACCGACGACCCGAAGTACCGCTACTCGCCGTTCTGGTCGGTCGGCGCCATGTGGAACATGAAACGCGAAAACTTCATGCGCGACCTCACGTTCCTCGACAGGCTCGACCTGCGCGTCACCTTCGGGCACAACGGAAATGCCAACAACAGCACCTCGTTCAAGCCGCTGATCTCGCTCAACGGCACATCCGATGCCATCAAGGGGGGGGGTCGCCTCCAGCATCGCCAGCTTCGGGAACCCCTCGCTGCGTTGGGAGCGCGTGAAAACCTGGGATGCCGGAATTGACCTCAGCCTGTTCGGCGGGAAGCTGACCGGCAAGATCGACTGGTACCGGAAAAACAGCCTCGACCTGATTGCCGAGGTCTCGATCCCCGCCATCAACGGAACCACCATGCAGGCGATCAACGCCGGCGAAATGTACAATACCGGCGTGGAGATCACTCTCGGCAGCAGCCTTCCCATCGCCAAGCGCATCTCCTGGTTCGGATCGCTGACCTACGCATACAACAAAAACAAGATCACGAAATTCTTCCGGGCCCAGCATAACCTCACGACATACTCGATCTTCCCCTCCTACCGCGAAGGGTCCAGTTTCTACAACCTCTTCTCATTCGAGTACATGGGCGTCAATGACAATGGCGTGCCCTGCGTCCGGAATTATGACGGTACGATGCTCCCGATGTACGCCATCCCGAACGAGACCGTCGACGTCCGGAACTGGCTCGTCGACTCCGGTGTAACGGTAGCCCCCCATGTCGCCGGCCTGAGGATCGGATTCAGCATCTACGACTTCGACATCTCGATGACAGCGGTTGGAAAATTCGGGCATGTATTCCGTAACACATCCTATTTCCGCTATAACATGACCGACGACGGGCAAAAAATGATTGCCCACAGGGATGTTTCGAAAATCCTGGACGGCACCCATCCCATTCCCGGGCTGGAAAAAGGCGACAACCGCGTGGCAAACTACGAGGATTACCTGCCCATGCTGGACATATACGTCCACAGCGCAAACCATATCCGGTTCCAGGAGATCAACCTGACGTACAACATCCCGACACGCATCGTGAACAAAATCGGGCTGAGCAGGGCCTCGGTCTATCTGCAAGCCGAGAACCTGGGAATCATCGTATCCAACGATCTGGGGGTCGACCCCGAATTCCTTCCCGGCACAGTTACCCCCGAACGCGCCTTCACCTTCGGTCTGAAACTTAATTTCTAAACATCCCATGAAAACCAAAAATATCCTATACGCATTAGCAGCCGCGCTGACCCTCTCCTCCTGCATCAACGACTTCCTGGACGAGGCGCCCCGCAAACAGTCCAACACCGAGATCAAGTCGCTCGAACAACTGAACGGGCTCTTTATCAGCATGGACTATACCAGCCAGAACCCGGTATTTCTGATGGGTTGCGACCTGGCCGGGGTACAGCCGATTTTTACAACAATGTAACCATCCAGAGTATGCTTCCTTACAAGGACATGCTCCAGTACGTGTGGGACTGCGACTATGTCGGTGACATGGCCAACTACGCCGAGGCCTGGGAATACAATTACGGCAAATGGATCTTCCCGGCCAACACGATCCTCGAATACATCGACAAAGTGACGGGCGACCCGGAGGACAAGGCAATCCTGAAGGCCGAAGCCCACTACTACCGAGCCTTCGCCAACCTGGAGTTGATGGATACCTACTGTCTGCCCTATTGTGACGAGAACCTCGACGAACCGGGGCTGTCACGCAAAACCTCCACGAGCTTCGAGCAGGACGTGACTCGCATGAACCTGCGCGACACGCACAAGATGATCGAGGACGACATCAAGGAGGCATTGAAGATCAAAAGGACCGACCTCTCGAGAAGCTGGCGCGTAAGCCTGCCCGCAGCCCAGGCGCTGGCCGCCCGCTTCTACCTCTACTCCAACGATTACGAAAAGGCGCTCGAATACGCCGAAGAGGCGCTCAAGGCAAAATCCGAACTGGTGGATTACAACGGTGGCGATATCTACCTCCAACCGTTGGAAACCCCTTACGGCGAGGTGGACATCACGAACCTCTACTTGATCATCTACGAATCGGAAAAACTGTACGCTTGGAAGGAGTATTATCACTACGCGAACATCTCGACCCTCGTATTGCCTGTCAGCCAGTTCCTGCTGGACAAGTACGACCACGAGAACGACCTGCGGTACGAGTTTTTCGTCGTGGACAAGTTCGGATGGTTCATGGGGCTCGACGACACCAGCACGAAGGCGTTTATGTATTTCGGAATGACCAACATCCCCTTCGGGCCTACGGTACAGGAGATGATCCTCACCAAAGCCGAATGCCAGGCACGCCTCGGCAACTGGCAGGATGCCATGGAGACGCTCGTCCCGCTGCGCAATGCGCGCATGCGCCCGGGCACGCCGAAACTGACCGCAACGTCACAGGACGATGCCATTCTCAAGATTGCGGACGAACGCATTAGGGAGTTGACCTTCGCCACCCGCTGGTCCGACATTCGGCGTTACAACAACAACGAAACCGATATCGACGACGTGACCATCACCCGCCAGTTCTATCCCTACACGGCGACGGAATTCACCGTCGACGGCGAGATGAAGACCTACACGCTCGACAAGAAAAGCCGGCGTTTCGCCGCTCCGTTGCCGACACAGGAGATCACGCTGAGCCAGGGGCAGATCGTACAAAACAAATATTAACATACAACGAACAATCCGAATGCTTGCAACCATGAAAAAATTACTGTTGCTGATTACCCTGACGCTCTGCGGCTGGGGCGTCCAGGCCCAAGGGGTCAAATTCGAGAAGGGAGGGTTCGACGAAGCCCTCGCAAAAGTCCGGGCGCAACGCAAAGGGAACAAACTGCTCTTCGTGGACATCTTCACCTCAACGTGCGGCCCATGTGTCATGGTCAACACCAAAATCTTCCCCACGAAGGAGGCCGGGGATTTTTTCAACGCAAACTTCATCAATCTCAAGATCAACATGCTCGAGGGTGAAGGCCCGGAGTTCTGCAAAAAATACAAGGTGTCGGCCGTCCCCACATTTCTGATTATCGACGAAAACGGAGAAGAGGTCGACCGGTTCGTCGGCGCCTCGAAAGATGCGGCGGCGTTCATTCAGCGGGCAAAACAGGCCATGACGACCGAAAATTCGATCCGCGAACTCGGCAATGCCTACGAGCAGGAGAAATCCTTCGCTTCGGGGATGCCCTATCTCCGCAGGCTCTACACCAACTCCATGCCCGAGGAGCACGACGTAATCACCGAACTATTCTGGATGGTCTCCGACGAGGAGCGTTATTCCCCGGAATTCTTCCGGATGCTATTCCGCAACACAAAGTTCGGGGACCCCGTCTTCAATGAAATTCTCTGCAACCGATTCGTTGCACAGCAGCTGCTCGGCGACAAGGAGCTGGAAAACTTCTTCACCAGCATGGCGTACGGACACGCCAGGGAGTCGGGATTCGAGCCTGAGGCCACGGCGGAGGCCATCGCCCTGATGGGTGCCGCGGGAATCTCTCCGGATAACCTGACCTTCACGATGCTGCGGGTCAAGCAGATGGAGCTGCAGAACGACATCGACGGGATCATCGACTATTTCGAGAAGCACTACACCCCCTCGCAGCAAATCTATGGATACGAGCTGACCGACCTGTACGAACAGGCCTCCGAGGAGCAGAAGGAGCGGATCAGAACCTATTTCGAGTCGGCGATTCAGGCTGCGAAGAACACGGTCCAGCTCTATGAGAATCTCCGCCAGCGCATCTCGGAGCAATAGAAGACAGGCACGTGCGGTTTCCGACAAAACCGGGGCTTTCGGACGGCCGTCGGGCCACCGACAAAACCGAGGAGGGGTCGGAAACCGCATACACCAAACAATGAAAACCCTATTCACGACAAAACCAAGAACCATGCAGAAAGCGATTTACAACCTTGCACTGTGCCTGACGCTTCTCGTCTCCGTTACGGCATCGGCGCAGCAGGTCTCGTGGAAAAGCAAGGTCGAGCCCATCGAGGGTGACACCTACCGGATCGTTCTCGAAGCGGTCATCCCCGACGGATACCACATGTACGACATGGGCCCCTACACCGATGGGCCGAACGCTACGGTCATCGAATTCATACCCGGGAGAGGAGTTTCGCTGGAGGGTGAGATCGTCTCGTCACCGGAACCGCACCGTTATTTCAACGAAATCTACGGCATGCAGATCGGGACCTATTCGAATCGGGTCCGGTTTACCCAGCGTGTCAGGCTGCTGGTCCCCCAGGCACTCGTCCGGGCACGGATCGAATGGATGATCTGCAACGACCAAAGCTGCATGCCTCCCGAAGATACGGAATTGAACATCCCCGTACCGCCACGGCCTGCAACAACAAAAACGGCTGGGGCCACGAGACCGAAATAAACGGAGGCCGCCGGGCACACACCCCGCAACTCCGCCACGCACGAGGAGCCTCTGGAAGCGCGTCGGAGACTGCGGCGGTGGTACCACACGAAAACGCCGGTCCGCACACCCTGATCGGGTGTGCGGACCGGCGTATGTTTGGACGCCTGGGGAGCGAGGGAGGATTAGTCGCGCTTCATGGAGATGCGCAGCGACTGGCCGGCAAGTTCGCATCGGATGGGGGCGATGCTCTCCAATTCGCGCAGCAGGTCGGGCAGCGGCATGCTGGCCGTATAGAAACTGAATGACAGGCGGTAGGCCTCCGGATCGGTGACCTCGATCCGCACGTCGTACCACCGTTCGAGCTCGGCGATGACCTGGCGCATCGGTGCGTCGCGGAAGCAGATCACGTTACGGCTCCACAACATCGACCGCTCGGCATCCTCCAGAACAGTGACAACGCCACGGCGGGTCGCCTTGTCAAACGTCAGTTTCTGTGAAGGCTCCAGCCGGTAGCGGAGCGCATCCTGCGAAAACTCCACGCTACCCTCCAGCAACACCACGTCGACGGTCGGATCCGAGGCATAGGCCTTCACGTCGAATGAGGTTCCCAAAACCCGGACGGCCGCAGCACCGTCGACCTCGACAATGAACGGACGGCGTGCATTGGGGGTCACCTCAAAGTAGGCTTCGCCGTCGAGCCGCACCCGCCGCTCGGAAAGCCCGAAACGCGCCGGATAGGAGATGCTGCTCCCGGCGTTGAGCCAAACCCGGGTGCCATCCTGAAAAACAAGTTCCTTGCGTTCGCCGCGTACGGCCGAGGTCCACTCGACGGTCGGGGCGGTGAATAGCGCACCTCCGAGCCGGCTGTTGAGATTGAACCATGCGGCCAGGACCAGGGCACACGGAATCAGCACGGCCGCTATACCGAGCATCAACCGGCGACGACGACGCTGGGCGATCATACGTTCGATACGCAACAGCAGTTTCTCGGTCGAGTCCGAGTCCAATGGTTGCATCACCCCGGCTTCGAGCCATTCGGCATCCTGGTCCATCGACCGGGAGACCCAGGCCTGCCCCTCGGGTGTCGCGAACCACGCAGCCACCTGCGCGGCTTCCTCCGGCGTGGCCGTCTCGTTCAACACCCGTTTTATGACAAATTCTGAAGGTCGCTTCATTTCACACACATATAAAATATTACAAATACCTCGGCGGCATGCAGCATGTACGCCCTCAAGGCCTTCACACATGCCCGGTAGTGCGTATTGACCGTATTGACCGAAAGGTTCATCCGCTGGGCGATCTCCTGGTTGGAATAGCCCTCACACCGCATCGTCGCCACCGTCCGTTGCTGGAGTGGCAACTGTTCGATCGCCAGCGTGAGCAGGTCGGCCTGGTGGTGTCGCTCGGCGTAAGTATAGAGATCGTCATCGCACATCGGTCCCTTCTGCACAATTTTATAATTATGTTGCAGCGCATTGGTATGGTTGCGCATATAATTCAGCACCAGATGCTTCAACATCACATGGAGGTAGCCGCCAAGGTTTGACGTAACGTTCAGGGCCTCGCGGATCGTCCACAGCTTGACGAACAGTTGTTGCACGGCATCTTCGGCATTGGCCCGGTTCTTCATGTAGCGCATCGCCAACGTATAGAGCCTGGCACTGTACCTGCGATATATGCACTCGAAGGCTTGGCGATCCCCCCTCCGAAGCCGATCCAGCAACTCCCGGTCGTCAATCGTCCCTCGCATCGCATCCCCTGAGATGCTCTCCCACGCCATACTCAACATAACAGATTTCTCCTATTTTTCTCGTATGCAAAGATAAAAAGGTTTCGAGAATATCTGTCATTCCGGACTGTTTTTTCAAGTTTTCCACCTTATCGCACATCAAAAAGACACATAAAATCAAAAAAATGAGTAGCTGAATATTATTTTTTTCAAAAAAAAGTGAATTTTCGCTCACATTTTTCGATACTGTCATGTGTCCTAACAGAGAACCAACAACCAACTCACTCAATTTTTAACTACAAACCTATCAGAGATGAAACACATTCGACTTCTCATGGTGGCGGTCTTTCTGCTGTGTTCCGCGGCGACAGCTTCGGCCCAACAGGTGACCGTCAAGCTCCAGCAGGTGAAACTGACACGTGTTCTGGATGAACTCACTCGTCAGACCGGCTACGTCTTCTACCACTCGCGGCCCACGGTCGACCCCGACCGCATCGTTTCCCTCGACGTCAACGACGTTTCCCTCGGCACGGCGCTCGAACAACTCTTCGCCGGTACCGGCATCGGATACGAGATCAACAACCAGAAGGTCTACCTGGTGGAGAAGAAAGAGTCGGCAGCTGCGGCAGCAACCGCAGGCCCCCACACCGTCAAGGGTATCGTCAAGGATGCCTCGGGCATGCCGGTTATCGGCGCCACGGTAATGGTCAAGGGGACTACCAAGGGAACGAGCACAAGCCTCGACGGTTCGTTCACGCTCGACGTCGCCCCGACCGACGTGCTCCAGATCTCCTACGTCGGATACGACACCCAGGAACACACGGTCGGAACCCGCACTTCGTTCGATATCACCCTTACGGAGGACTCCTTGCAAATGGAGGACATCGTAGTGGTGGGTTACGGCGTGCAGAAGAAAGCAAACCTCACCGGAGCCGTCAGCACGGTGAATATGGATGAGGTTCTGGGCGACCGTCCCGTCATCTCGGTCAGCGAGGCACTCAAAGGCGCCATCCCCGGGCTCCAAATCTCAAGCAACTCCGGCGCCCCCGGCGAGGAGATGAGCTTCAATATCCGCGGTACCAACAACCTCGACGGAAACGGCAAACCACTGGTGCTGGTCGACAACGTCGAGATGGACATCAACATGCTCGACCCGAACGACATCGAATCGGTTACCGTCCTCAAGGACGCCGCCTCGTCGGCTATCTACGGAGCCCGCGCCGCCTTCGGCGTAATCCTCATCACCACCAAGAAGGGGTCGGACGAATCGCGCCTGACGGTCAGCTACTCCAACAACTTCTCCTTCAGCCGCCCGGCAAACATGCCTCACAAAGCGACTCCCCTCCAGACCGTACAACTCTATAAGGACATGGGTACGGTCAACTACCAGACCGGGCAGAATGTCGACACGTGGCTCGGACTGCTCAAGGAGTACAACGCCAACCCCTCGGCCTATCCCGACGGATACGCCATGGTCGATGGGCTCCGCTACAGCCTGGCAGAAACAGACATCATCTCCGACATGATCGAGACCGGGTTCCAGCAGACGCACAACGTCTCGGCCAGCGGCGGCACGAAGGATATCTCCTACCGCATGTCGTTCGGCATGGTCAACCAGGACGGTGTACTGGTCACCGACAAGGACTCCTATGACCGTTACAACGTCTCGTCGTACATCCGTTCCGATGCCATCAAGTGGATCACCCCCGAACTGGATATCAAGTATGCCCAGTCGAAATCGTCGATGCCCGTTTCGCCCGACCCGTACGGCATCTGGGGATCGGCCATCGCTTTCCCGTCGTACGCCCCGACCGGTTCGATGGTCATTGACGACGAAGAACTGCTCTTCAATACACCCCGTAATCTGATCAAGCTCTCCTCGCCCACCACCGTGCAGAAGAACAACCTCCGCGTATTCGGCAAGGTCACGATCAGCCCCGTCAAGAACCTCAAACTCATCGGAGAGTATACTTTCAACCACTCCAGCCGCGAAAAGACCAGCTTCGCCAAGAAGTTCAACTATGCCCACGTGGGCAACTTCGTCAAGGAGTCCTCGACCCCGAACTCCAAATATACCTACACGAACGGTATCACCGACTACAACGCGCTGAACTTCTATGGAAACTACGCCAACACGTGGAACAAACATGAGTTCACCGCCATGGCCGGTTTCAACCAGGAGAGCAGCGACTACCGCTACGCCGAGATGTCTCGTCAGGACATGATCAACGAGGAACTTCCCTCAATCTCGCAAGCCACGGGCGACTACTACGCCGAAGATAACTTCGAGCGATACACCGTGCGCGGTCTCTTCTACCGGTTGACCTACGCTTATGACGGACGCTACCTGATCGAGACCAACGGTCGTTACGACGGTTCTTCGAAGTTTCCCAAGAACAGCCGGTTCGGATTCTTCCCCTCGGTGTCGGCTGCTTGGCGCATCAGCGAGGAGTCATTCATGGAGTCCCTTACTTCGACACTCTCGAACCTCAAGCTCCGCGCTTCGTGGGGTAACATCGGAAACCAAAGTATCGACGCCTACGCCTACATCCCCGGCATGGATGCCCAGCAGGCATACTGGACCATCGACGGAATGAAGGTCACCACCCTCGCCCCGGCGGCCCTTGTCAGCAACAACTTCACCTGGGAGAAGGTTTCGACCATCGACGTGGGCCTCGACCTCGGACTCTTCAAGAACCGTCTGAACGTCGTCTTCGACTGGTACCAGCGCGACACGAAGGGCATGTTGGCTCCCGGTGCCGAACTGCCCGCCGTACTCGGAGCCAGCGCCCCGTTGCAGAATACCGCCGACCTGCGCTCGAAAGGATGGGAGTTGACCGTCGACTGGAACGACAAGATCGGAGAGGTCTCCTACAACATCGGCTTCAACCTCTACGACAGCAAGACCACCATCACCAAATACAACAATACGACCGGGCTCTTCGGCAAGGATAAGGATGGCAACCAGACCTACCGGGTCGGCATGCAGCTGGGGGAGATCTGGGGCTATGTCACCGACCGGCTCTACACCGAAGCCGACTTCGACGACTCCGGAGCCCTGCTTCCCGGCATCCCGAAGGTCGAAGGTTACAACCCCAATCCGGGCGACATCCTCTACAAGGATTTCAATGACAACAACCTCATCAACGGTGGAACCAGCACCGTCTCCGATCCCGGCGACCGCAAGATCATCGGCAACAACACGCCCCGCTACCAGTACGGCATCCATGGAAACGTGAGCTGGAAAGGCATCTCGTTCTCGTTCCTGCTGCAGGGTGTCGGCAAGCGCGACCTGTGGATCATGAACGACCTGTTCTATCCCCACTACGACGCCTGGACGACCCTCTACGACTCGCAGCTCGACTACTGGACGCCCGAGCATACCAACAGCTACTTCCCGCGCATCTACGAAAAGGCCGCAGGAAACACCGGGGCCAACACCCTTACGCAAACCCGTTTCCTGCAGAACGGTGCCTACCTGAGCATCCGCAACGTCACGCTCGGCTACACCTTCCCGTCGAAGTGGATCA
>DXGO01000140.1 GCA_019113885.1 Candidatus Alistipes intestinipullorum
GTGGAGCCTTCCCTCTTTTTACAATGTCCGGGTGTGCCGTGCAAGACAACTATTCCTGTCGGCCTTTCTCGAGGTCGAGCAGCCGCTCCTTGATTCCGATCCCTGCGGCATATCCGGTGAGTTTCCCGTCGTATCCGATGACGCGGTGGCAGGGAATGAGGATCGCAATCGGATTGCGGTTGTTGGCCATACCGACGGCCCGGTACGAGAGGTTGTGCCCGATCTGTATGGCAATATCCTTGTAGGTGCGCGTTTCGCCGTAGGGGATGGTCTGCAGGGCGTCCCAGACTTTTTTCTGAAACTCCGACCCTTGCGGGGCAAGGGGTACCGTGAACCGTTGTCGTTCCCCGGCGAAGTACTCCTTCAGTTCGCGAGCCGCCTGTCGGAGCAACTCCGGGGCCTCCGCTTCCGAACACGGTAGCGATCCCACCGGAGGCTCGGTGCAAAAACGTACCTCGACGATGGAACATTCGGAGGCCGTGACGGTCATCGCGCCGAGCGGCGTGTCGATCTGCAGGGAACGTTTCACAGGTTTTTCAGGGTATATTCGATCATCTTCAGCCGGATGTTGACCCGGTCGTCGGGCATCATCGAGTGGTTCTGGTCGGGGTAGATCATGATGTCGTACCTCTTTCCGGCGCGGTTCAGGGCGCGGGCCATCTCGATGGTGTTCTGGAAATGGACGTTGTCGTCGGCCGTGCCGTGGATCATGAGCAGCCGGGTACGGCTGTCGTCGAGCATCCGGGCGAAGTGTATCGGCGAGTTCTTGTCATATCCCGCAGCGTTGTATTGCGGCAGGTTGTTGTAGACCTCGGTGTAGATTGTGTCGTAATAGCGCCACGAGGTGACGGGCGCCACGGCGATCGCCATGCGGAAGAGCCCGTTACCCTTCAGGGCGCATCCGAGCGACATGAATCCGCCGTACGACCATCCGTAGATGCCGATACGGTCGGGATCGACCCACGGTTGCGACGCCATGTAGCGGGCCGTGGAGAGCTGGTCCTCGATCTCCAGGGCGCCGAGGCGTCCGTAGGTAACCTTCTTGAAGGCCTCGCCGCGGAATCCCGTGCCACGACCGTCGGAGCATACGACGATGTATCCGAGGTCGACCATGGCATCTTCCCAGTCGATCGACCAGCGGTCGGCGACCGACTGCGATCCGGGTCCCGAATACTGGGTCATCAGGACGGGGTAGCGGTGCGTGGGGTCGAAGTCGCGGGGCTTGATGATGTAGGCGTTCAGCGTGTCGCCGCGTTCGGTCGCGAAGGTGAAGAACTCCTTCACGGGACGGCGTGTCGCGGCCAGTTCGTCCCGCAGGGCCTTGCTGTCGGCCAGCGTGCGGATCGTCGTTCCCTCGGCGTCGCAGATCGATACCACATTGGGGGTCGAGGCGTTGGAGAAGGTCGTGATGAAGTATTTCATGCCGCGGCTCGGGGCAACCGTGTAGAAGCCTTCGCCGGTGGTGAGGCGTTGTTTGTCGCTTCCGTCGAGGCGCACGCTGTAGAGGTTGCGGCGCAGGGGCGAGGTCTCGGTCGAGAGGTACCATACCCGTTTGCCGTCGGAGCCGACGACGTCGGTCACCTCCCAGTTGCCTTTGGTCACCTGCCCGAGCAGGCCGCGGCGCAGGCTGTAGAGGTAGAGGTGCATGTACCCCGTGTGGCTCTCCTGGCGCACGAGGAAGCGCTCCTTGTCGACGAAGGTCACCGTCTTGTCGTCGATGCGCTCGACGTATTGCTGCGCGCGCTCTTCGTAGACGGTGCGCTGCCCGCCGTGGGGCTCGCAGACGATCATCTCGAAGACGTTCTGGCGGCGGTTGAGGCGGTAGTACCAGAGGCGTCCGTCGGGCGTCCAGCCGATCCGCGGGATGTACTGGTCCGTCTCGGAGCCCGTGTCGATACGTTTCTTCTCTCCGGTCGTGAGGTCGGCGACCCACAGCTCGACCACCGAATTGCGGTCACCGGCCTTGGGGTATTTGAACGAGTAGGCCCGGTTGTAGAGTTTCCCGTCGAAGCGCATCATCTCCATGAGGGGCACCTCGCTCTCGTCGAAACGCAGGTAGGCGATCTTCCGGCTGTCGGGCGAGAAGGCGTAGGCTTTCGTCACGGTGAACTCCTCTTCGTAGACCCAGTCGGTCGTGCCGTTGATGATCTCGTTCCAGGCCCCGTCGTCGGTGATCTGCCGCGACTGCCGGCTCTCGATGTCGTAGACATGGAGGTTGTTGCGGTCGGAGTAGGCGATCAGGCGCCCGTCGGGCGAGAACGATGCGTCGCGCGGCGCTTCGGCATCCCGCAGGATGGGTTCTACGGTGTTGTTGCGCACGAGCGAGTAGGAGGTGGTGTACGAACGGCGGTAGATGGGGTTGCGTCCCGATGCGATGAGGATCGACTGCTCGTCGGAGGAGAGCAGGTAGTCGGTGATTGCCAGGTTCGGGGCGGGTTGCGGGAGCAGGCTTTCGCCCGGTGTCGCCGCGTCGTAGCGGTATCGGCGGATGTCGTTGCCCTGCAGGGTGGTGTAGTGCGCTCCGTCGGCCATCGAGCGGATGCCGCTCACCGATTCGTTCATGGCGCTGAGCCGTGCGATCTCGGCATAGGCGTTTTGCGCCGGAGCGGCCGTCGTGTGGATCGTTGCGGCGGCCAGCAGCAAAAACAGGTTTTTCTTCAGCATGTTATGGATTCGTGTGGGTCAGATGTCCGAGATGTCGAATTCGTACCCGAGGCGTTTCCCCGTGGTGAACTTCGAGTTGTCCATTTTGGTGTTGAACTGGTCGACGGTTACGCGCTTGTTCTCCTCGTAGGGCGGCATGAGCAGGTCGAAGTCGAGCGAGAAGTCGATGGCCGCCTCGAGGATTGCCACGAGCGCGTCACGGTCGATCTCGGCCTCGCCGAAGCGGGCGGCACGCATCGAGGTCTGCTGTTTGCCCTCGGCGAAGTAGCGGTGTTCGCGGTTGATGAAGATGCGGCCGATGAGATAGCCTTCGTCGGCGTTGCGGTTGAACTTGAACGAGTCGGAGAGGAAGTTGTAGATGTTGATCACCCCGCAGTAGGAGTTTTCGCGGTCGGCCTTGACATAGGGTGTTTCCCAGATCGCGTGCGCGGGGTCAAATTCGAAGACGTCGGTGTGCATCTGGAAGATCAGGATGTCGTTGGCCACCTGCAGCTGGGCCTCGAACTTGCCGCGGTCGCGGTATTCGAGCCTTACGCGGCGGTCGAGTTTTCCGTCCAGTTCGTCATCCATCTCCGAGGCCATCTCCAGCAGGGCCTCCTTCAGGGAGTTGAATGCCGAGAAGGTGTTGTCGAAGACTTTCTGTTTGAGTGTCGACTTGCGGATGATCGTATCGAGGATTTTCGCTCTCAGCGGGGTTGTTTCCATAATCGGGGTTGTTCGTTTTTCGGTTATTTGATGCGTATCTGTCGTCCGGCCTCAAGTTCCTCGCCGGGTTTCAGCCGGTTGAAGCGTTCGATCGACCGGGTGCGGATGGCATAGGACTGTCCCACGGAGTAGGCGGTCTCGCCCTGGCGGCAGATGTGGTGCTGGGCGTTGCCGCTCCAGCGTTTCTTCTTGCGTTCGATGTAGACCACCTCGCCCATCAGCGGCTGGGCCGTCTTGCTCTTCAGGTCATTGAACTTGCGCAGGTTGCGCGGCGAGATGCGGAACTTTTCGCCGATGTTCTCGAACGTGTCGTTCTCCTTGGCCACGACGTAATGCACTCCGTTCGTGGCGTAGACGTTGTAGCCGGCGTGGGCGTTGATCGTCACCCGGTAGTTGTCCGGGTCGATGGCCGACGAGGCGCGGGCCGTGTCGTCGACACTCGTCTGGGAGGTGAACCACTCGTTGGCATCCTGCTTGAGCCCGAACCGCGAGGCGTAGAGGCGTTCTCCGTCGGGTTGGTCGAGCAGGTAGAGCTGGCACTCCTCGATGATGCGGATCAGCCGCTGGGCGTAGTCGGGCGCCGTGGCGTATCCTGCAGCCTTGAGGCCGCGGGCCCAGCTTTTATAGTCGTCCGAAGCGTAGGCGAAGAGCGAGTCGTAGCGGGGTTGCGAGTCGAGGAACTCGGCATGGTCGCGGTACGACGCCTCGACCGAGGGATAGGCGCGGAAGCATTCTCCCTTGGCGTCGTCGTCGTGGTAGACGCGCTCTCCCTTCCACCCGGTCTTGCATTTGATGCCGAAGTGGTTGTTGGACTTGAGCGACAGGAGGCTGTTTCCCGAGTCGGATTCGAGGATCCCCTGGGCCATGGTAATGCTGGCCGGGATGCCGTAGCGCTCCATGTCGGCTACGGCGATGGACTTGTACCGGTCGATATACTCTTCGCGCGTCATGCGCACCTGGGCCATCGATTGCGCCGCTCCGCAGAGCAGGATTCCGGCCAAGGCTATTGCTTTTCTCGAAAAAGTCATTATCTTTGTTCAATCGTTAGCGACAAAGGTATAATTTTCCGCTGAAAAAACAATAAACTTTAAGAACTGAAGCATGTTTACCGAGAATGCGAATCGTATTTTCACGCGCGCCATCGAGGATTACCATCGTTGGGACGACGTGGACCATGCGATCGACAACCCTTTCGATACGGGCTCGCTCGATCATCTGCTCTACCGCAAGAACTGGATTGATACGGTGCAGTGGCATCTGGAGGACATTATCCGCGATCCGGAGATTGATCCTGCGGAGGCGTTGCGGATCAAGCGCCGCATCGACCGCTCGAACCAGGAACGCACCGATATGGTGGAGTATATCGATTCGTATCTGCTGGACAAATACCGTGACGTCGTTCCGATGCCCGATGCGCGGCTGAATACCGAGACGCCGGCATGGGCGATCGACCGCCTGTCGATTCTCGCCCTGAAGATCTACCACATGGCCCGCGAGACCGAGCGTGGGGATGTCGACGAAGAGCACCGTGCGGCGTGTCGGAAGAAGCTCGACGTGCTTCTCACGCAGCAGGTCGACCTGTCACGGGCCATTGAGGAGCTGATCGAGGATATCGAGGCCGGACGCAAGTACATGAAGACCTACAAACAGATGAAGATGTACAACGACCCGGCGCTCAATCCGGTGCTTTATGGGCAGAAAAAGCAATAGCGAAGAGGAGAACGGAGACAGAAAACCGGTTCCGCGGCATCTGCTTGTCATCCGCACCTCGGCGATGGGCGATGTGGCGATGTTGCCCCATGCCCTGCGCGCGCTGAAGGAGCGTTATCCCGAGGTGAAGGTGACGGTGGCGACGCAGCCGCAGTTCAAGCCCTTTTTCCAGGGGCTCGATGTCGATTTCCTCGAAGTCGACGTGCGCGGGGTGCACCATCCCATGCGCAAGATGTGGCTGCTGGCCACGGAGATGCGTCGCCGTGGGGTCGATGCCGTGGCCGATGTGCACGGGGTGCTGCGCTCGCGGGTCTTTACGTGCGCGATGCGGTTGCACGGCATCACGATTGTCCGGATCGACAAGGGACGCAAGGAGAAGGAGCGCTTCATTGAGACCGGAGGGCGCGGAATGGCCCCCCTGCGCCATACGGTGCTGCGCTATTGCGACGTTTTCCGCCGCCTGGGGTTTGAATTCGACGACCCTCGCCCGGCGGTGCGTACTCCCCATCCCAATCCTTTCGGGGAGAAACAGGGCCTTTGGCTCGGTTTCGCCCCCTTCTCGGCCCAACCGGGCAAGACTTATCCCGAGGATATGAGCCGCAAGGCGGTGGAGTTGCTGGCTGCCCGTTGCGAGCGCCTCTTCATCCATAGCGGCGGGGGCGTCGAAAAGGCCTTTGCCGAGGAGATGGAGCGCCTTTATCCCAATGTTACGGCCCTTTTCGGCAAGGTGCGCTTCGATGGTGAGATCGACCTGATCGCCAACCTCGACTGCGTGGTGTCGATGGATTCGCTGGTCATGCACCTCGCGGCACTGGTGGCCACTCCAGTCGTTTCCGTCTGGGGGGCGACGCACCCCTCGCTGGGATTCCTCGGATACGGCGTCTCGCCCGAGGGCATTCTCCAGCCCGAAATGGCATGCCGCCCCTGTTCGGTTTTCGGCAACCGTCCCTGCCGTTTCGGGGATTACCGCTGCATGCGGGAAATCTCGCCCGAGGAGATCGTTGCCAAGGTGCAGCAACTCGTCGGACGCTGATCGGCCCATCCTTTCCCGCTATCCCTCCTCCATCACTCTTTTTCCGCAATTTCTTTCCAGACAGCCTGTTTCGCCGACTTTTTCTGCCTCTCTTCGGGGTTTCTTGCGTTGCCGCATCGGTTCGGCCATCTCCTTTTTTGCCCGTATCGCTATCGAAAGGGAGCCCGCAGGACCGGATATAAGAAAATCCGCAACCCTCCTGGAGGCTGCGGATTTTTTTGTCTGTCGGGACCGGAGCCCGTCTCCTGACGCTCAATGGCGGTCGCGGATGTAGGCGTCGATCGCTTTGGCGGCCGTACGCCCGGCCCCCATAGCGAGGATCACTGTCGCGGCGCCCGTCACGGCGTCGCCGCCGGCAAAGACCCCTTTGCGCGTTGTGGAGCCTTGTTCGTCGGCCACGATGCAGCCGCGGCGCGAGGTTTCGAGCCCCTCGGTCGTGGCGGCCAGCAGCGGGTTGGGCGAGGTGCCCAAGGCCATGATCACCACGTCGCAGGCGATTTCGAACTCCGAGCCGGGTTTCACGACCGGCGAGCGGCGTCCGCTCTCGTCCGGTTCGCCCAGCTCCATCTCCACGCAGCGGATGCCGCGCACCCATCCGCGCTCGTCACCCAACACCTCGGTGGGGTTTGTGAGCATGCGGAACTCGATGCCCTCCTCGCGGGCATGGTGCACCTCCTCGGCGCGTGCCGGAAGCTCCTTCTCCGAACGGCGGTAGACGATCGTCGCCTCGGCGCCGAGCCGTTTGGCCGTGCGCACGGCATCCATTGCCACGTTGCCGCCGCCGACCACCACCACGCGCTGCCCGACGTAGATCGGCGTGTCGTACGTGGCGTCGTAGGCGTGCATGAGGTTCGTGCGCGTGAGGAACTCGTTGGCCGAGACCACGCCGTTGAGGTTCTCGCCCGGGATGCCCATGAAACGCGGCAGCCCGGCTCCCGAACCGATGAAGACGGCGTCGTACCCCTCGTCGTCGAGCAACGAGTCGATCGTCACGGTGCGTCCGACGATGACGTCGGTCTCGATCTCTACGCCCAGGGCCTTTACGGCCTCGATCTCGCGGGCCACGATCCGCTCCTTCGGGAGGCGGAACTCCGGGATGCCGTAGACCAGCACGCCGCCGACCTTGTGCAACGCCTCGAAAATCTTCACCTCGTAGCCCATGCGTGCCAGGTCGCTGGCGCAGGCCAGTCCGGCCGGGCCGCTGCCGATGACGGCTACGCGGCGCCCGTTGCGCGGGGTGTTGGATTTGGGGGCTGCGCCGTGTTCGAGTTTCCAGTCGCCGACGAAGCGCTCCAGCTTGCCGATGGCCACCGCCTCGCCCTTGATGCCGAGGATGCACGAACCCTCGCACTGCGACTCCTGGGGGCAGACGCGGCCGCAGATCGAGGGCAGCGAGCTGTCTTCGGAGATGATGTCGGCGGCCTGCTGGAGGTTCCCCTCGTGCAGCGCCGCGATGAAGTCGGGAATGCGTATCCCCACCGGGCAGGCCGCCACGCAGCGGGGGTTCTTGCAGTGCAGGCAGCGCGACGCCTCGGTCGTGGCCTCTTCAAGGTTGTATCCGTAGCAGACCTCCTCGAAGTTGGTCGCCCGGACGGCCGGATCCTGTTCGCGCACCGGCACGCGCGGTATCTTGTTTGCCATAGCCGTGATTCTGTTAAGGTTATTTGTCCAGTCCGATTTTGCAGACGTGCCCCGCCTCGCGCTCGGCCTCGATGGCCGCGGCGCGCTGCTCCTGCGTGCGGTACATGCCCTGGCGGCGCATCGCCTCGTCGAAGTCGACCTCGTGGCCGTCGAACTCCGGTCCGTCGACGCACGTGAAGCGCGTCTTGCCGCCTACCGTCACACGGCAGGCACCGCACATGCCCGTTCCGTCGACCATCAGGGCGTTGAGCGACACGGTGGTCTTGAGGTTGTATTTGCGGGTCGTGAGGGCCACGAACTTCATCATCACCATGGGCCCGATGGCCACGCATTCGTCGTAGTGTTCGCCGCGCCGCTCGACGAGCTCCTCGACGACGCCCGTCACCATCCCCTTGAATCCTTCCGAGCCGTCATCGGTGGCGATGTAGAGGTTCTCGGCCACGGCGCGCATGGCGTCGGTGTAGATGAGCATGCGGCTGGACTTGGCGCCGATGATGACGTCGGCCCGCACGCCGTGCTCCTTGAGCCATTTGACCTGCGGGTAGATCGGGGCAGTCCCCACACCGCCCGCCACGAAGAGGTAACGGCGCTGCCGCAACTCCTCGATGGGCATGTGCACGAACTCCGAGGGGCGGCCCAGCGGTCCGGCGAAATCGGCCAGCGATTCTCCGGCTTCCCGGGCGCATATCTTGCGCGTCGAGGCGCCGATGGCCTGCGTGACGATCGTGACGCTCCCCTCCGCGGCGTCGTAATCGGAGATCGTGAGCGGAATGCGTTCGCCGTGTTCGTCGGTCCGTACGATGACGAACTGTCCGGGTTGTGCCGAACGGGCTACACGCGGGGCGTGGATTTTCATCAGCCAGATACCTTCGGCCAGGTTTCTCTTTTCAAGAATAGGGTACATATTTGTTCCGTTTGTGTGTCAGTCTTCGACGATCGCCGTAACGCGCAGCCGGCGCATCGGGCGCGTCGGGTCGTTGGTGACGATTACCGTGGGTTCGCTCAGGACTCCGTAAGGCAGGTCCGAGGGGTCGATCGACACCTCGACACGTTCTGAGCCGCCGGGTGCGATCCGTTGTCCCGGGGCGAGCGAGATCCCGACGGCTTTTCCGCACTCCACGGCCCGCACGACGAGATCGGCGCTGCCCGTGTTCGAGAGGACGAATTCCATCCTGCGGACTCCTCCGGAGCGGCCTATGGGGCCAAATTTAAGGAAATTTTCTGAAAATCCGGCTTTCGGAGCCTCGGAATCCTTTGCGGGTGGCAGGTCGACGCCTATGCCGTGCGCCACGAGTGTCGTGCCGTTGGTTTGTCCGTCTACGACGACCTCCAGGGCGTCGCGCAGGGTCCCGTAACGGGGCTTCCCGGCCGGGTTGAGGTACGCGATGTTGATCTCGCCCCGTTGCCCGGGAGCGATCTCCCGGGGATATTCCACGCGGAGCAGGCCGCTCGCAAGGTCGTGACGCAGTTCGAGCCGGATCGTGCGCGGCGAGTCGTTGACAAAGCCCACGGAGCTTTGCATCAGCCGCCCGGGGTAGATGTAGGCGAAGGCGCAGAGCGTGGAGGCAAGCCTCAATCCGTTCCCTGCGTCGACGGGGTAGAGTTCTTTGAGGCTTTTGGCGCGCGGCGTCACGTTGCCCCGTACGTGGAGCGAGGCGATTTTCCGCCGTTCCGAGGAGTAGACCCACAGCTCCTTGTCGAAGATGCCGGGCCGGTTCGTGGGGTCATAGGTGACCGTAATGCTGGTTTTTTCGCCCGGGAGGACGGGTTGTTTCGAGAAGGCCGGCACGGTGCACCCGCAGGAGGTCACCACGTCGAGAATCACCAGCGGGGAGTCTCCGACGTTCTCGCCCGTGAAGGTGTGGCTTACGCGGCCGTCGGTCTCGAGGATTGTGCCGAAGTCCCACTCCGCGGGGTCGAAACGGAGCATCTCTTCCTGGGCGGTCAGCGTTGTCGGAAGTAATGCCGTGATTATGAATGCAATGAATCGAATCATCTTTATTTGACCGTTAGCAATGTATGTTGCAAAGATACTTTTTTTCGAAAAAAAACCACAAGAATTTTGCAGGAATGAAAATTTGCTATATATTTGCACTCCGAAACGGTAAGAGAGCCGTTGGGAAAGCCTGAATAGCTCAGTTGGTTAGAGCACATGACTGTTAATCATGGGGTCCTAGGTTCAAGTCCTTGTTCAGGCGCAGATGCGCAAGGGTTGCGTGAAGGTTCTTTC
>DXGO01000141.1 GCA_019113885.1 Candidatus Alistipes intestinipullorum
GACGGGTATGTCGATGCGTGTTCCGACCCTCGACGTATCGGTTGTCGACCTGACCGTAAACCTGGCCAAGCCCGCCAAGTACGATGAGATCTGCGCTGCCATGAAGGAGGCTTCGGAAGGCGAACTGAAGGGCGTTCTGGGCTACACCGAGGAGGCTGTCGTATCGTCGGACTTCCTGGGCGATCCCCGCACGTCGATCTTCGACAAGGCTGCTGGTATCGCACTGACCGACACCTTCGTGAAGGTTGTTGCATGGTATGACAACGAGTGGGGTTACTCGAACAAGGTGCTCGACCTCATCTCGGTCATGAAGGCCTACAACAAGTAATCACGCGGAACAATCCGCTGAAAAGAGAGGGAAATCCGGAAACGGATTTCCCTTTTTTGTTGTGGGGTGTAGGTCCTGGAGTTGCGGATGGAGGAAGGCTCGGAGAACGATCACGGGCGGAATCCCCGCGGCCGGAGGTTGTCGTATTACTCGTCTCGCGCGATTCTCAACTCGATCGACGCCCCCGACCATTGGTTGACCTTCCGCTTCTCGGTGCGGTGCGGGCAGCCCGGCCCGGAGATGCGAATCTCGATGTCGAACGGACGCGTGGCATCGATATCGTTGCCTTCGGGAAGGGTGTGGGGGATGATGTAGACGTAGAGTAGGGCGTGGTCGCAGGGAGGCGTCTCAAGGGTAACGCTGCTGCGGTCGGGAAGCCCGGCGGGCCGGGCCGGGAGATTCGCCCCTACGTCGGCGACGTCCGAGGTCGTCGAGACGAAACCCGTGCGGCGGTCTTCGGCGTCGAAACAGCCGCACATCAGCGCGGCATTGTAGCGCCACCATGCGTCGTAGCGACATCTGAGCTCGATCTTGAATCCTTTCTCCATGTTGCAGTCATTTGGGAACATTGGCCGCGGTACGTGTGCGCAGCAGCGTCTCCACAAAGATAATGCACCGTGGCGATCCGGCCAAATATATTTGTCGAGGGCGGCCCGGAAACGCTAAAACTCGGCGTTTTCTTTGCAAATATTTTATTTTTTAGTAACTTTGCGCACTAAATGTGTTCAAGTAGTGGAAGTTCAGAACTATTCGATCGTCTTTCAGGGCCTTGCGACCGGTCGTCACGAATTCCGTTTCGAGGTGGACAAAACGCTCTTCGAGGAGTTTCACAGCGAAGAGATCAAGGACGGAAAGTGCGAGGTGCGGGTGGTCTTGGAGCGCGGCGAGTCGCACATGCAACTCGATATCCGGATCACGGGGCACGTGATCGTTCCCTGCGACCGCTGTCTGGAGGATTGCAGTATTCCGGTCGAGTTCGAAGGCCAACTGCCGGTGCGTTTCTCCGACGAGACGCACGAATACGACGGTGAAGTGATGTGGCTGCTCCCGGGCGAAAACAGCATCGACCTGTCGCAGTACATCTACGAGAGCATTGTGCTGTCGCTTCCCTACCAGCGGGTTCATCCCGAGGGGGAGTGCGATCCCGACATGTTGCGCCGTTTCCGCATCGTGTCGGAAGCGGAGTTCGCGTCGATCGAGGGCGAAGCGGCACACTCGGAACATACGGGTGACCAGTGGTCGAAACTGGCAGCGTTGCGCGACCGCATGGCGCATGACGACTCCGGGGATTCCGACCGGGACGAGGCGCCCGAAACGAAACAGTGAAAAACAGAGATACGTTAAACTTATAACAGTAATAGTAAAATGGCACATCCTAAACACAAAATCTCGTCGACGCGACGCGATAAGCGCAGAACCCACTACAAGGCCGCCGTTCCGACGGTCGTAACCTGCTCGAACTGCGGCGCAGCGGTACTGTACCACCGGGTATGTCCCGAGTGCGGCTACTATCGCGGAAAGCTCGCCATCGAGAAGAAGGCTGCCGAATAAAGTTCGGCATTCGGAAGAGTGCATCCCTGGAGGAATGCCTCTTTTTTAGTTTATGAAGGTCGCTGTGCCGATCCGCATGCGGAGGCCCCGGGTATCCCGGGTTTGTGCGAGTCGGACGGTCGGGGCCGAAAAACAACCATATCGCATATGATAAAGATTGGTATAGATGCGATGGGCGGCGATTTCGCCCCCGAAGCAGCGGTCAAAGGTGCCGTTATGGCCCTCGACGCGATCGGAGCGGAAAGCCGTATCGTCCTGTTCGGCGATGAACGGCAGATACGCGCCATTCTCGACGCGGAGGGATGTCCGGTTGAGCGATTTGATATCGTGCCGACCACGGAGGTGATCGAAATGGGCGATCATCCCGCCAAGGCTTTCCAGTCGAAAACCGATTCGAGCATTACGGTCGGCTTCGGCTATCTGGCCAAGGGCGCGATCGACGGCTTCGCCAGCGCAGGCTCTACGGGAGCCATGATGGTGGGGTCGATGTATGCCGTCAAGCCGATCGAGGGGATCATCCGTCCGACGATCTCGTCGACCGTACCTACGGTGACGGGGCGTCCGGCACTGTTGCTCGACGTAGGTCTGAATGTGGACTGCAAGCCTGAGGTGCTGGCACAATACGGCGTGATCGGCTCGATCTACGCCGAGTCGGTGCTGGGTATCGAGACCCCGCGTGTCGCAGTGCTCAACATCGGCGAGGAGGAGACCAAGGGTAACGCCCAGACAAAGGCGGCGCATGAACTGCTCCGGGCCGAAGGGCGTATCCGTTTTGTCGGTAACGTCGAGGCGTCGCACATCTTCTCGGGCAAGGTCGCCGATGTGATCGTGTGCGACGGTTTCGTCGGCAACACGGTGCTGAAAATGGCCGAGGGCCTCTATCGGATCAACAAGGCGCTGGATGTCCGGAATCCGTTCTGGAGCGCCATGAATTATGAAAATGTCGGCGGGACGCCCGTTTTGGGTGTCAATGCCCCGGTCATCATCGGCCACGGATGTTCCACGCCGCTGGCCATCAAGAACATGATCCGCTCGACCGAGCAGGTCATCAAGGCCGGACTGACGGCAAAACTGCGCCAGGCTTTTCAAAACGAAACACTCAAAAACTAAGACAAGGTTAAAGGAATGGGAAAAATCACAGCAGCGATAACGGGTGTGGGCGAATACCTCCCCGATTATATTCTCACGAATGACGAACTGAGCCAGATGGTCGACACGAACGACGAGTGGATCATGTCGCATACGGGTATCAAGACGCGTCACATCCTCAAGGGCGAGGGCATCGGCAGCTCCTACATGGGGGCACGAGCCGTGATCAATCTGCTCGACAAGACGGGCATCGACCCGATGTCGGTCGACGCGGTGATCTGCGCCACGGTTACTCCCGACATGTTCTTCCCCTCGACGGGCAACCTGATCGCTGACCAGGCCGGATGCAAGAATGCCTTCGCATACGACGTGTCGGCGGCTTGCAGCGGCTTCCTCTTCGCCCTGACCACGGGTGCCAAGTTCATCGAGGCCGGTTCGTGCAAGCGGGTCATCGTCGTGGGCGCTGACAAAATGTCGTCGATTGTCGATTACACCGACCGCTCGACCTGCCCGCTCTTCGGAGACGCTGCCGCCGCCGTGCTGCTTGAGCCCAATACCGAGGGCTACGGCGTGATCGATTCGATCCTGCGTTCCGACGGCTCGGGAGAGTTGCAGCTCTACATGAAGGCCGGTGGCTCGCGTTATCCTGCTTCGATCGAGACCGTGCAGAACAATTGGCATACGATCATGTGGGATGGGCATGCCGTCTTCAAGGCTGCAGTATCGAAGATGTCGGATGTTTCGGTTGAGATGATGGAGCGTCACAACCTGAAGGGCGAGGACATCCGTTTCCTGGTACCTCACCAGGCCAACCTGCGCATTATTGACGCCACGGCACGCCGCATGGGCATTACGCAGGACAAGTGCATGATCAACATCGACCGCAATGGAAATACCACGGCCGCTACGATCCCTACGTGTCTGTATGATTACGAAAAAGAACTTCGCAAGGGGGACAACCTGATCCTGGCTGCTTTCGGCGGCGGATATACCTGGGGCTCGATCTACGTGAAGTGGGCCTACGACGGGGCTAAGGCATAGTTGCGGAGCGGTCTGAATTGAGGCGGAGACGAAAGTTTCCGCCTTTTTTGTTTCGTACTTCGCGATAATGTGTAACTTTGTATGGGCCGGCTTGTTCCCGATTTCAGATTCTTTTCGGATTCGGGAGCGATGTTTGTGCCGGATTCGCTTCCGGTTGGTGCCGGCTGCCTCCGAATACCGTTGTATACTACCGTTATGAAAATTCTGATTGTAGAGGATGAACCCTCCCTGCGGGAGATTATGGCCCGGACGCTTCAGCGCGAACAGTATGTCGTCGAACAGGCGGCCGATTATGCCACGGCGTCGGACAAACTCGCGGCCTACGACTACGACTGCATCCTGTTGGACATCATGCTTCCGGGCGGCAGCGGCCTGCAGCTGCTCCGCGAACTGAAGCAGCGTCGCAACCGGGCCGGCGTAATCATCGTTTCGGCCCGCGATTCGCTCGACGACAAGGTCGAGGGTTTGGAGTTAGGGGCTGACGATTACCTCCCCAAACCGTTCCATCTGGCCGAGCTGAGCGCCCGGATCCGCAGTGTCATGCGACGCCATCAGCGTGGCGGAGAGGAGTGTTTCACGGCGGGCAACGTCCGCCTTTGGCCGGACAGCCGACGGGTCGAGGTCGCCGGGCAGGCCCTGGAGCTGTTGCGCAAGGAGTATGACATCCTCCATTATTTCATGTGCCGTCCGAACCATACGATCGACAAGGCGGCGTTGGCCGAAGGGGTGTGGGGTGACCACATCGACCAGTCCGACAATTTCGATTTCATCTATGCACAGATGAAAAACCTCCGCCGCAAACTTCACGACGCCGGTGCCGATATTGAAATTCGCGCCGTTTACGGGTTCGGCTACAAACTCGTGCTGCCGTGAAACTCCCGTACAGGATACTGTTGCATCTATCGTGGGTGCTGTCGTTGCTGCTGGGCGTCTGGGCGGTGCTGTTCTATGTGACGTTGACAGATGAGATCGACCATGAAACCGACGAGGTGCTCGAAAACCGCGCCGAAGCCATCATCAAACGAGTGTTGGCCGAGGGCGTGTCATCGGATACGGCGCTTCGCGGCGACCGTGACTACGACCTGACCGAGGTTTCGGAAGAGTATGTTCGCGCGAGCGGTTACGAGCGCTACAGCGACGAAAAGCGCTACATCCCCGAACGCGACGATGAGGAACCGGCCCGTGTCCTGCGCCAGCTTTTCCGTGACCGCAACGGCCGTTGGTTCGAGGTGACCGTCATGGTGCCCACGATCGAGAAGGTCGCGCTTCGGGAATCGGTGCTCTGGTGGTGCGTCTGGCTCTACGGCTTCTCGCTGCTGTCGATCCTGCTGGTCTCGGCGCTGCTGTTCTACCGCACGATGCGGCCGCTCTATGCGCTGTTGCAGTGGCTTGATGCCTACCGTGTCGGCGGTGACAGTCCGTCGCTGTCCATTGCCACGACGACCGTGGAGTTCCGGCGGTTGAACGATGCGGTCAAACGTTTCGCCGAACGTGCCGAGGCGTCATACGAGCGGCAGAAACAGTTTATCGGCAACGCTTCGCACGAGATGCAGACTCCGCTGGCGGTTTGTATCAACCGGCTGGAGATGCTGGTCGACGATGCCCGGGCGCTGACTCCCGAGCAGTTGTCCGAGATTGCCGCCGTACAGCGTACGCTGGGACGTCTCGTGCGGCTGAACCGCACGTTGCTGCTCCTCACGAAGATCGACAACGGCCAGTTCCCTGAAAGTGTGGAGGTTGACGTGACGGAGTTGGCCCATCGCATGGTGGAGGAGATGTTCGACATCTATGCGTACCGGGGTTTGCAGTTGTTTTTCCGTAACGAGGCTCCGCTGACCTTCCGGATGAACGCCTCGCTGGCCGAGAGCTTGGTGGCTAACCTGCTTAAAAATGCCTTCGTACACGGGGATGCCGGCGGTACGGTCGAGGTGATTGTCTCCCCCGGCCGTCTGAGCGTGTCGAACAACGGGGCCGCCGGGCCTCTCGACGGCAAACATGTTTTCGACCGTTTCTACCGTGGAACCGAAAAAGAGGGTTCTTCGGGACTCGGCCTTGCCATCGTCGAGGCGGTTTGCAGGCTCTATGGATTGCGTGTGGTCTACGACTATGTTGAAGGCCGCCATCGTTTTACTGTCGAGTTTCCTGTGGCGATATAATATGCCGTAGTTCTCGGGCCTCTTTTCAGATTTGTTTCAGATTCGGGCCGTATCTTTGTGTTGGATATACCCCCTTCTGAAGCACCTGTGTTTCGGAAAATGTAATAACACTACCCAAGCCATACGAACATGAAAATTATGAAACGTCTGTTATTCCTGCTGGTCGGCCTGTTGGTGGTCGCGCTGCTCCTTGCCCTGCTGATGCTCAAAGACCGGAATCGCCCGCTTACCGTGCATGAGCTTCCCATTGCCGCGCAGGAGTTCCTCAGCCGCCATTGTCCCGACAGCGAAATCGCTTACGCGACGGTCGAGACCGAATGGTTCAGCAAAGAGTACAAGGTCGTATTTGTCGACGGTTCGAAGGTCGAGTTCGATCGGCATGGTGCCTGGACGGAGATCGAGTACAAATACGGCCGGGTCCCTGATGAGATGATTCCCGAGCCGATACATGCGCGGCTGGCCGAACTCTATGGCGAATACGAGGTGATCGAAATCGAGCGCGACCGGCGCGAATACGAGGTGAAGCTCGCAAACCGCCTTGAGGTGACCTTCGACCGCGAGTTTCGTATTATCGATATCGACTGACATCCAGGGCAACAGGAGCCGTAGTCGTCAGATTCGGGACCGTACGATGCCGTATAGGGGCCGCTTATTGCTCCATAAAATAATATGATCGGAGTTTTGCACGGAATCACGAAAAACAATCTATATTTGTGACACGAGAAACGTCAAACTTAAAACAGATCCGATTATGCTGAGCAAAAAACTTCACGAAGCGCTCAATGCGCAGATCAATGCCGAGATGTGGTCGGCCTATCTTTATCTTTCAATGTCGATGGACGCCGAGGCCAAAGGGTTGAAAGGCGTGGCCAACTGGTTCTACGTGCAGTTCCGCGAGGAGCAGGACCATGCGCGCATCCTGATGAACTACATCCTCTCGCGCGACGAGGAGGTCAAACTGCAGCCGATTGCCGAGGTGCGTACGTCGTGGGCTTCGCCGCTGGAGATGTTCCAGGATACGCTGGAGCACGAGAAGAAAGTGACGGCGATGATCAACAACCTGGCAGCGATCGCAGCCGAGGACAAGGACTATGCGTCGTCGAACATGCTTGTATGGTTCATCGACGAGCAAGTCGAGGAGGAGGAGTCGGCGCGCGAGATGATCGCCGCGTGTGACGCTGTCGAGGGCAACAAGTTCGGGCTCTACATGCTCGACAAGGAACTGGCGGCCCGCACCTATACGCAGGCAGCCCCGCTGGGCGCCTCGGCCGAATAGGCCCCGCCCGAGGGTTTGTGAATACGGACGGTCCGGCTTCCCCGCAGCGGGAAGCCGGACCGTCTTTTTTCGAAGGGTCATTCCGCCGGGCGTTCTTCGAAAAGCTCCATGCGCAGGCGCACCATGTGGCGGCATTCGACGCCATGTTCGAAGATCGGGGCGGGGTAGTGCTTGCGGAAGTAGTCGCGGTCGATGCCGCAGCGGACAAACCCGCAGCGTTCATAGAGGGCGATCTGTCCCGTGCCGCAGTCGCCCGTTCCGATCTCGAGCAGCCGGAATCCTTCGGCGCGGGCGGTTCGGATGGCGTGATGCAGCAGTGCTGTGCCGATTCCCCGCCGTTGGCGGGCGGGCATTACCGCGATGTTGACGATCTCGGCCGTAAAGGGGCGCGTGTGCAGCAGCAGGTACTGCCCGACGATCGTGTCGCCTTCGAATGCCGCATAGCAACGGCTGCGAGAGACGTAATCGGCCACGGAGGCCTCCGATTCGTCGGCCAGCAGGAGCAGTTCGCGCGAGGGGGTATGGGTCGGGCGGATCTCCATGATGCATTTTAGAAGAGCGAAAGGACTCCTTCGAACGAGGCCATAACGACGATATACCGCAGGGTCTTGCCGGCGAGCATCGAGCCGGCGGTGATCCAGACGTTGCTGCGCATGAGCCCCAGGACGATGGCGATGGCTTCGCCGATCGTGGGCAGGAAGGCGAAGAAGGCCATCAGCGCCCCGCGTCCGGAGAGGAACTTCCGAGCCCTGGCGAGCTGGCGCGTCGAGACCCCTAGCCGCGTGATCCACTCCGTGCGTCCGAGTGACCCGATCCAGTAGCAGGTCATGCCGCCGAGCGCATTCCCGAGCGAGGCGGCCGCGACGCACCCCACGGGGTCGAGCCCCATGCGCACGAGCACGACCATCACCGCCTCGGAGCTGAACGGCAGGATGCTTCCGGCGATGAATGCCGAGAGAAAGAGGCCCCAGTAGCCCCAGTCGATGCAGAATTGGGTGATTGTTTCCATGCGTTTTCCGGTTCCCGGGCCCGCCGTGTCGACGGCCGGGGCATATCGGCCCAAAGTTACGCATTTTTCCGTATCCTCCATGCACCAAAGAAGGGGAATCCGCTGTCGGCGGGTTCCCCTTCTTCTGTCTTCGGGCAGCGGCCCGTCAGAGCTTCGTTGCCGGAGCGATCTTCACGCGGAACGTGTAATCGGCATACGGGATGCGGTACTCGGGACGCGGCAGCTGCCCCCACGAGTCGATGCAGCCCAGGCCGTACTGCACCTTGTCGATGCAGACCGAAACCTCCTCCTGCGGCTTCACCTCGGGCGAGTGCCCCTGGCGTTTTGCGGGCCCCTCGTCGAGCGACTCGATCGAGTAGTGGAGGGCCGAAGCCGAGAAGGGTGCGTCGGAGGTGACGGTCAGGCCGCGCCCGCCGATGTCCGAGAGGTGCCACCAGCGCAGGTCGCTCTTCGTGCCGTTCTCCTGCGGGCGGATGTAGGCGTAGAACTGCTCGTCGACGCTCTGGCGGTAGTGGCCGATGAACTCCGAATCCTTGCGGTCGGCGTAGTTCTCTCCCGGGCCGCGGCCGTAGTACTGCAGGCGGTCGTACGCCTCGGGCATCTCGAAGCGGATGCCGAAGCGGAACATGTCGGGCACTTCAACCCCTTCGGTGGCCGTGAAGGCCTGGTCGATGACGACGGCTCCGGTGTTGTCGATGGCGTAGTCGATCGTCAGTTTGCCCTGGACCTGCGGCATGTCATACGTTGCATGAACCGTCACGATTCCTTCGCTCTGGTCGCAGGTGAGCGACTCGAGCTTCATCTGCGGGTTCTTCCAGACGGCAAAGCGGTTCTGGAGGTTTGCGCCGAAGTCGTTGTCGGTCGGGGCGCGCCAGAAGTTCGGGCGGATTGCCGCACCGTCGGCCAGCAGGTCGAGGCCGCGGTATTCGTAGCGGGAGATGAAGCCCGTGCGGCGGTCGATGTCGAGGCGCAGGCCGTTGCCCGTGACGATCAGGAAATCCTGATGGTTGTCGGCCACCGAGAGGGCTTCGCCCTCGGCCACCGAGGCAGCCTCGGGAGCGACGAACGTATAGTCGCGGATCGGCAACTGGGCGCGGGCGGCCGTGTGGCCTGCGGGCAGGATGCCGTCGGTGCCCTTCAGTACGTACGCAACGTTGAGCAGCAGCTCGCTCCCGGCGGGCAGCGTCGCAGGATCATAGGGCAGCGAGATGCGCGAGGTCTGCTGCGGGGCGGTCGTCAGTTTGTCGACCACGCCGCGGCAGATCGGGGCTCCGTCGTAGAGCACCTCCCAGTGGAGGTCGTAGTTCGAGAGGTCGACGAAGAAGTTTTCGTTGAAGACGTCGATCGTATTCCCGGCCTTCTTGTCGGCCCACGAGGTCCAGATCGACTGGTAGTGGTAGCCGACCTCCTTCATGTGGGGATTCGGAACACGGTCGGGGCTGATCAGCCCGTTGTCGCAGAAGTTCAGGTCCGACGGGTCGTACGGGTTCCAGTCGCCGCCGTACCCGTAGATCAGTACCCCGTTGCGGCCCTTTTTGTGGAGCGACTGGTCGACGAAGTCCCAGATGAAGCCGCCCTGGTATTTCGGTTCGCTGCGGATCAGGTCCCAGTATTCGCGGAATCCACCCATCGAGTTGCCCATCGCATGGGCGTATTCGCACTGGATGAGCGGTTTCGAGGGGTTCTGCGCCAGGTACTCCCGGCATTGGTCATAGCTCCAGTACATCGGGCAGGTGACATCCGTATTGCGGCCGTTGTTGCGGTACACGGCGCGTTCGTAGTGCACCGGACGTGTCGGGTCGTACTCCTTCACCCAGTCGTAGCAGGCGTCGAAGTTCGGTCCGTCACCGGCTTCGTTGCCCAGCGACCAGAGGATGACTGACGGGTGGTTGATGCTGCGCTGCACGTTGCGCATGTTGCGTTCGAGGTGCGCCTTGGCAAACATCGGGTTGGCGGCGAGCGTCTCCTCGCCGTATCCCATTCCGTGCGACTCGATGTTGGTCTCGGCCACGACGTAGAGACCGTACTGGTCGCAGAGTTCGTACCAGCGGTTGTCGTCGGGGTAGTGGCACGTGCGCACGGCGTTGATGTTGAACTCCTTCATTCGGAGAATGTCCTGCAGCATCCGCTCTTCGGAGACGTAGTAGCCGTAGTCGGGGTCCATTTCGTGGCGGTTGGCCCCCTTGATGAGCACCGGCTCTCCGTTGACGAGCAGCTGTCCGTCGCGGACCTCCACGCTGCGGAACCCGACCTTCAGCGGAATGACCTCGATGACCGCTCCGGCCGCGGTCTTGAGTGTAGCGGTGAGGTGGTAGAGCGTGGGGCTTTCGGCACTCCAGAGGTCGACCTTCCCGGCGTCGAGCGTGCAGGCGAGGGTCTCGCCGCCGATGCGCTGTTGCGTGGCTGCGATCTCGGAACCTGTGGCGTCGGTCAGGCGCAGGTCGAGCGTGCAGCCGCGGGCGGCCTTCGGGAACGTTGCCTCGATGGCGACCGTCCCGGAGGTGAAGTCGGCCGACGGCGCGGCATTGACATGGAGGTCGGCGATCTGACGCTTGTCACGCGCGTAGAGGTAGCAGTTGCGGCCCACGCCCGAGAGGCGGAAGAAGTCCTGGTCCTCGAGATACGAGCCGTCGCACCAGCGGAAGACCTGGAAGGCGATCAGGTTGGCGCCGGGTTTCACGTAGGGCGTGATGTCGAATTCGGCCTCGAGCTTGCTGTCCTCGCTGTACCCGACGTAACGGCCGTTGACCCAGAGGTAGATGTTCGAGGTGACCGATCCGAAGTGTGCGACGATCTGTTTGCCGCTCCAGTCGGCGGGGATGTCGATCGTGCGGCGGTAGGAGCCCACGTGGTTGTTCTCCACGGGGACATGGGGCGGGTTGTTCTTGAACCATCCGCGCCAGGCGTATCCCACGTTGAGGTACATGGGGTCGCCGTATCCGTTCAGTTCCCAGATTCCCGGGACGGGCATGCGGGCCCAGCCTTTGTCGTCGTAGTCGACGCGGTAGAAGTCGGTGGGACGCTGGTCGGCATTGCGCACCCAGTCGAATTTCCAGTATCCGTTGAGGGTCAGGAACCGTTCCGAACGGGTTTTGTCTCCGGTCAGGGCAGCTTCGGGCGATTCGAACGCAAAGTAGGAGGCGTGCATCGGCAGGCGGTTGACCGCATTGACCGCTGCATCCTGCCATTCGTCCGATTGCGCACCGGCCGTCCAGGCGAGAAGCGAGGCCAGTCCGCAGAAAAAGATTCTTTTCATGAGTTTCAGGGTGTTTGGTTTAATGGTTTGTCGTGTCGGTTGATTCCTTGCAAAGATAAGATAATTCTGATATTTTTGGGGTAAAAAAGCGAAAAAAGCGAAAAAAGCGTCTCTTCCGATGCCGGGAAAGGCCGTTGGAGCACCGTGTGACCTGCAATGCCGGGTGCGGCGGCGTATTTGCGGCCCGCAAGGAGGGCGAGGGACGGAGCTGTCGGGGATTTATGTGCCGGATCGACCGGAATCGTGCGATTTTCAGTGAAATGTGTCGGACGTTTGAAAATATTTTAGTATATTTCGTTTCCGGATAACACGAACGCCCTATGAAAAGAATCGTACTCCTGCTGCTGGCGATGACCGCGGGCCTTGCCGACCTTGCTGCCCAGACCAATTATCTTGTCAATACCCATACGCCGGTCGATTCGTACCGTTACACCGCCTACAAATACACCGGGCCGTCGTCGCGGCAGATTGCCATGAGCGGAGGCCTTTCGTGGTACGGCGGTTTTACGATCGGCCACAGCATGGGCCCCTACAAACCCGGATACGCTACCTTCAAACTCGGCGGCGAATATGAAACGCTGATGTTCGTACTCGGGCACGAGAACTTCGGCCGTGGTGCGGGCGGCACGGGGGTCGATACCGAAGTGCGTATTTTCACGGTTTATGCCGATGGCCGCAAGGTGGTCGATGAACTGGTTTATCCCTACGGGGTTCCGAAGCGCATCAAGCTGAATATCAATGGTGTCGATGAACTGAAGTTCGAACTTGTCTCCGGACAGGGCCTTATCGGTGTGGCTGAGGCGACGCTCTGGAAAGCCGGGCAGACCCCCATGGAGACCGGGAATCCGCTGCCGGAGAACCCCCGGACGCTGGAACTGGTAAAGGACCTGAGACCCTATTTCCAGAACAACAGGCTCTCTTGCGTCTCTCCTGCGGATAAAACCAAAATACTGAAAATCAATGGCCGGGAGTATGAATACGGCCTGTCGGCCTACATGCAGCGTGCGATTTCGGGCGTCTACCTCGGCGATGCCTATTTCAACCTGCGCCGGCAATATGCGAAACTCTCCTTTGTCGTGGGGCCTCTCGACGATACGACGAATACCCTGGGAAAGGGGTGGATCACCGTCAAGGCCGACGGAAAGATCATCTACGAATTGGAGATGTCCTCCGAAGATATCGCACAACAGGTGACGCTCGACGTGACGGGCTGCGAAATGCTGTCGTTCCACTCCGAGCAGGCCGAAGGGTCGTTGAACGGCGGTATCGCCCGAATCATGGTCTATCCCGAAGGGGAGGAGCCCCCGCAGGAGCCGCAGCGTACCGATGCCCCGGCCGATCCGCGCCTGAAGGAGCTGCCCGATGTCTGCAAGCTTCTCTCCAACATCACGCCCTATGCTGCAGGAGCCCTGATTGAGAAACAGATCTACGACGGATCGTCCGACTACATAACCTTCTCGATGGGCGGCGTGAAGTTCAGCGAAGGGATCGTGCTCTACAACAAGGCGAGCGTGCTCAGCGACCGGACGAGCTCCTATGCGACGTTCGATGTGGGCAACGAATTCGATTACGTGAGCTTCACGGCCGGCTACATCGGCAAGAGCGGCGCGATGAACAACGACGTGCTGCGCGTCTATGCCGATGACGAACTGGTGCTCGAAGAGACGCTGATCGCCACCTATCCCAACCGGGAGTTCACCGTTCCGCTGCACAAGTGCCGCCGCCTGCGCTTCGAGAACGAGGGCTCGGGAACACTCGACGTCGCAGCCTACGGCGTGGCCGACATCGTCCTCTACCGCGGGGAGCCCGTTGCCAACGACCTTTTCGTCCATCCCGTTCCCGAATGCCCGTCGACCATCGACCTGATCGATCTCGGCGCCCCCTATATCCATTATGTCAGCCCGATGAAGGACTCCCGGGTCTTCTATGACGGGACGACACAGCGCAATTACGTCGAGCTCAACGGGCGGCGCATCAACAAAGGGTTCATCCTGCAGACGAGCGTGCACTTCTCGCTCGACCACGGCGTATTGGCCGGGACCGACGGCGCCGTCGCCGGGGCACTCGGCGGCGCGGCGGTAGGTTCGGCCTTCGTAGCCGGAGCCGCGGCCGTGGGCGGCGCGATGGTGGGCAGCACGCTGATCGGGGCTGCGGCGTTCCTGATGCTTGCGGCCGGCGGTGAGGCGCTGGAGAACTCCTGCGCCGCATTCAATACGTACGGCGAGTACAACAGCGTGACCTTTACGGTCGCCTGCTGCAACCCCTACATCCGCCCCGACGACTACAAGGAGACGCTGCTCATCGCTGCGGACCACCGTGTGGTGGCGCAGCTGACCGTCTACGAAACCATGGAACCCCAGACCGTTACGGTCCCGATTGACGGGTGCCGCCAGTTGATGTTCTGGCTGGCCAATACCGACAACTGGTCCGGACAGTACCTGTTCTATGACATCGTGCTGTCGAAGGAGCGCCTGGAGCTGGACATCCCGAAGGCGGCCCGGCTGTCGGAGGCCGTGGTGAGCCACCCGGTCTGGAGCGACAAGGCGTTGACGCAGTCGTGGGTCCGCCCCAAGGGGTCGGGACAGAAGGAGGTGGACCGGTTCCTGATGAATGTCTCCAATGCCCGCGATCAGGTCGAAGACTTGATCGAGAAGGCCCGGCCGCAATACGAGATACATACCTACTACCTCGAGACCGATGCCGGTCAGGTGTGCAAGGCCGTGATGTTGAAATCCTCCATTGGCGAGAATTACCTCTCCGTAACGAGCGAACTGACCTCTTGCACGCGGTATCTCGAACAGTTGCAGAGACTCGATGCCCTGCTGGGTGAGACGTCGTTCTCGCAGGCGAGCGCGACGCTCGGACTTGCGGAACTGGGACTCAAGGCGCTGGTATACGGCAAACAGCTCAAGCAGGGAGGGAAGGTGTTGAAGGAGTGCAAGGAACTTGTCGACCGGATGCATGCGGAAAAACTCGCGCAGGCGCAGTTCCTGGAGTCGGCCCTCAACAATGCCCTCGACATCGACGGCAAGCAGAGTACCGAGCGTACCATCTTTTGTCCGTTGGCTTCGGGCGAGACGCCTCCGACCGACGAGCTCCAACTTGTGAAACACTTCGTGGTGCAATGACCTCCGAGGATTCGAACGATTACCGCAGGGAACTGGCCGCGGCCCGCAGGGCGGTTGAGGGACTGCCGCGTGACGGGAGTCCCGCGACGCTCGACGCCTGTTGGGAAGTTTGTTGCGGCGACGTGCTGATTGCCGAGGAGAATCTTGCCGCGCAGGACCGCGTGTGGGAGAATGCCGCCCTGGCCCGGGAACTCCTCTCCATGGCGACCTATCTGGAAGGGTACGATTCCATGCTCGACGGACTTCGTTCGGCCCTTGCGCGTATGGCCGATGCCTTGTACGATCATCCGCGTCTGAAACTCTCCCTGCTGGAATTCGAGTTGCAGGTTATCTATCGCCTCGAGGCATTGTGTGACGGGGAGTCAAGTCTGAGCGATTCGGTGCAGGAGCAGATCGAGTTCCTGCGGCGCAATATCGCCCGGGCGGACCGTGGCGAGTGGACGCGGATCGAGCCGTCGGGAAACCTGAAAAGGGACCCGATCGAATGGAGCGCCGGGTACGAGCGGGTGATCGACGAGGCGGATGAAAAGGCCTGTGCCCTGGTGGCGGATCGTCCCCGAACCATGGGCTTCTGCTTTGCCTGGTGGCATGCCAAGGCGGAGGTGTTGCGCGCGGATTATGGCCTGGAGTGGCGGAGTCCTGCCTTGATGAATCCCGGGGTGAGGTTCGACTGATCGAGCGCGCGACGGGGGAGTGTCTTGGCGGTACCCGGTGCGGGGCGTTTCTGCAAACAAGGCGGCAAACGATCGTTTGCCGCCTTGTTATGTTCGGAGGTCCAGGGCCCTTACTTAAGGCTCTTCAGACACGCGGAGACGTTCTTCTCGATCCTGTGCAGGATGGTCTCCGTATCGGAGGCCTCTGCCGCCTTGACGAATTTCTCTCCGGTGATCTGCTCGTACAACTCTATGTATCGGTCGGTGATGCCGGCGACGATTTCCGGAGTCATCTCCGGAACCTTCTGCCCCTCCTGTCCCTGGAATCCGTTGGCCATGAGCCACTCGCGCACGAACTCCTTCGAAAGCTGCTTCTGGCGTTCGCCCCGTGCGAGCCGTTCCTCGTATCCTTCGGCATAGAAGTACCGCGACGAGTCGGGGGTATGGATTTCGTCCATGAGGTAGATGACGCCGTCCTTCTTGCCGAATTCATATTTCGTATCCACGAGGATCAGCCCCATCTTGGCGGCGATTTCGCTCCCGCGGCGGAAGATTTCCCGCGTATATTTCTCGAGCTGCTCGTACTCCTCGCGGCTCACCAGCCCCGATGCGATGATCTCCTCCTTCGAAATATCCTCGTCGTGTCCTTCGGCGGCCTTCGAGGTCGGGGTGATGATCGGCTCGGGGAAGCGCTGGTTCTCGACCATCCCTTCGGGCATCTCCACGCCGCAGATGCTCCGTTTCCCGGCCTTGTACTCCCGCCATGCGTGGCCCGAGAGGTAGCCCCGGATGACCATCTCCACCTTGAAAGGCTCGCACTTGCGTCCTACGGTGACCATCGGGTCCGGAACGGCGAGTTTCCAGTTCGGGAGGATGTCTGCGGTGGCATCGAGGAATTTGGCGGCGATCTGGTTCAGGACCTGCCCCTTGTAGGGGATGCCCTCGGGCAGAACGACGTCGAAGGCGGAGATGCGGTCGGAGACCACCATGACCAGGTATTCGTCATTGATGTCGTAAACGTCGCGGACTTTTCCCGTGTACTTGCTCTTTTGGCCTTCAAAGGCGAAATCGGTTCGAGTGATAGCGTTCATTGTGTTTGCAGGTTTATCGATTGCAAAGATAGTGTTTTTGTGCGAAGTTTGAATTTTCTGACGGCTTTAAGTTTCGATCTCGCGTTTCCGGGGCTGTGTCCTGGCTGCGGGGTCCGTTCGCCGGGGTGTACCGGGCGTTCGGCCGGGACCGGATTGTCGGGGAAATCTGCTCAGTGCAGCCGGATGTCCCGTTCCCCCTGTCCGTCATGGGCCGATATTCTCTGCAAGCGCCCTTCGAGTCCCGGGGATAAAATTCGCTTCCAAAATTTCGGTCTCGGGAAAATAACGTTATTTTTGTCCTGATCTAATGCCCGAACGATGAAGAAAACGGCTCTCATACGGTTTTTAGTGCTGATCGCGTTCTGCGCGATGCCGCTGGTCTCCGCTTTTGCGCAGCGCGAGTGGACATATGTCGTTACCGGAAAGGTGGGAAGAGAAGGCCTCCCCGCTTACAATCTTGGTGGTGGGCAGGAGTTCGTGCTGCATCGCGGCGACAAAATCGAAATATCCTCGATTTAAGACGATTTCCCGGTGCCGGATTCTCCGGGTGAGACCCGGCGGGCCGCTGTCATCACTCGGGATATGGAGGATTACATCATATATCTCGACGAGGACGGTCTGATTGTCCCGCAGTCGGAATACCGCTATGAACGGATACTTCCCGGATTGGGCGACCTTGTCAACCGGAATCCGGCGAAGAATCATGCCATGCTCTATTTCGGCCTGGCTTATCTGTTGATGATGCTGTACGCTTCGCACGGCCTCTTCCAGGTTTCTCCAC
>DXGO01000142.1 GCA_019113885.1 Candidatus Alistipes intestinipullorum
ACAAGGCTTAAAAAAAAGATCTCGTTCTTCCCGGATGAATCCCCGGTTCGGAGCGGGAAATGAACCTCCAAAATTCGGACTCCGAACCCGAGTTTTACATTTTTCCGAGAATATCGGACACCTGAAATGAAGCGTCAAACAAGGTTTTGCCGCCTTTTTACAGTGTGTCCTTTTGTGGCATCGTCTAACGCCGTAACTAACAGAAAATTAACGAGTTACAACGCTTTTCTGCATCGGAAAATCGAGGCTCTGCCCGTCGGCCAGCATCTCCGACTTCACGAAGTATGCCTACGGATACGACCAGGAGAACAACAACAACGAGGTGCTCATCAACGTTTTTGACTGGGCGGACGACTGGAAGATCGAGGTGACGGACCTCTCGGACAATTCGAGCCTGACGACGACCCGGGTCCGCACGCACGATCCGCTGCACGTGCTCTCCTACAATATGCGCAAACTCGACAAGGCCAGCGCCATGACCTTCCCGACCTCCTATACGGCCCACATGTTCAAGGTGAAGGCCCGCACGGCCACCTCGTCGCTGCGGATCGTCGTGACCGACAGCTTCGGGAACCGGTACGAACAGACCATGAGCCGCCCGAAGGAGCTCTCCTACGGAATGGAATAACCGGCACGCCCGGCATCACCGGTGCAAACGGGTCTCCCGAAGTTTCGGGAGACCCGTTTTTTCGGGAAAAGCGGGAGGGTTTGCGGGCCTTCCCGCTTTTTTCCATATTAAAACCGGCCGACGGGGTCCATTCTCCAGGAGCCGGCTCCGGGCAACCCTTTTTCATCCTACAAAATCGTCCGATACGACCAAAATCACCTCTTCGGACGACAAAAATGTGTTAACAATTGAAAAAAAACTGTTCCATCCCCTCAAAAAGTTTTCCTACCTTTGCTCCCATGAAAAGGATTCGGTTTCGAACCTGCACTCCGATTGCGGACTTCACGACCGTGCCTCGGGAGTTCCGACCCGCCGCCATTGGCGGTACAGGCAGCGGAAGCCCCAATACCGTACGCATCTTCCGAAGAACCCCAGGGGCTCGCACCGGCAACATCCGTCTCGTACAGCGTCCGAACGAAGGATCCTTCTCACGCTGGCAATACTAACAACAAATAAATGAAACGACCATGAAACGTACTTTCCGCATTCTGCTGTGCGCCCTGCTGATTCAGGGCCTGCCTGCCGCGGCGCAACCGGCACCTTCTTCCCCAACCCCCGTCCGCAATGTCATTCTGATGATCGGCGACGGCATGGGGCTGGCTCAGGTTGCCTCGTGGATGATCGAGAACCGTTACGAGCCGGTAGCTTTCGACCGTGCGCAATATACGGCCATCTGCAAAACCTATTCGGCCAACAACCGGGTTACCGACTCGGGAGCCGCCGCCACAGCCATAGCCACGGGTGTCAAGACCAAAAACAGCCGGATCGGCGTCGATCCTGCGGGAAAGAACGTAGAGAACATCGCCGAACTGGCCAAGGCAAAAGGGAAGGCTTTGGGAATTGTCGTCACCTCGTATGTGGCGGACGCCACGCCTGCGGCTTTTCTCGCCCACACCGACGATCGGTATAACGCGCCAGCCATTATTCAGGGTATCATAAACACGAAACCCGATATCCTGGCCGGAGGAGGACGCGGCTATTTCGAGCGGCAGGACGACGGCAGTTACCCGCTCAAGGAGCTGCAGAAGGCCGGGTACCACTATGCGGCGACCCCCGAGGAGTTCTATGCCATCGACCGCACGCCGCTGATCGGGCTCTTCGCGGAGAAATACATGGAGGAGGCCTCCAAAAGGGATTCGGCCTACCTTGCCCGCGCCACAGCCCACACGCTGGAACTGCTCGACAAACATTCCGCAGGCTTTTTCGCCATGATCGAGGGATCGCAGATTGACGGTGCCTGCCACGGTAACGATGCCGAACGAATGATCGACGAAATGCAGGATTTCGACCGTGCGGTAAATGTCGCCTTCGATTTTGCCGACGCACACCCCGGAACGCTGGTACTCGTGGCTGCGGACCACGAAACGGGCGGCCTGACCATCGTGTCGAACGACCGGGACTTCACCGCCTCCGAGAGCGGCATCAAATACGAGTACAGCACCTCAAGCCACTCGGGTTCCCCGATCATCCTCTACGCCTACGGCACGGGAGCGGAGAATTTCAGCGGGGTCATCGAGAATACCGACATCTTCCGGCGGGTAAAGGCGCTGCTCATTGACGCCGAATAGTCACCGCAGCCCTTACACAAAAACGCCGGCACGGAAATGTGCCGGCGTTTTTTATTTCTCGCCACGCAGAAGTCACTCCCGGACGATCCTGCGATAGAACTTCCGCACCTTCCGCCAATCGTAATAGGGGGCCGTGGGGCTGTCGATCGGCAGGGTCACCTCCCGCTCGTTGAGCAGCACCCTGACCAGCACCTCCCGTTTCGCATTGCGGTAGAAAATCCACTGGATATTCCCGGCCATCGGGGTGATGCGGAAATCCTGCCACACCTGTTCGATCCGGTCGGGATCGGATTCGGCGGTGCAGGCCCCCGACAACTGCATGAGCGCCGCCAGCGGCATCAGTCCCTCGCCGTGGCCGAAGCGGAAATCGGCCGCCAGCGAACCGCCCGCCACGGCAGCGTCGGCACACGCCAGGAAATCACGCAGCAACGGCTTGGCGATCGACGCCGCCAGGTCACCGGCCAGTGCCGAAGGCCCCTTGCGCAGGTATTGGTTGAGATTCTGCAACCGCCAGAGGGAATAGATCTCCTCGTCGGTGAACAAGTCGTAAAGCGTCACATCAAGCGGGGCATCCTGCAGGATGGAGGCGACGGCGAAGAGCTCGGTCATAAAGCTCTTGCGGTCCGGAATGCGCTCGCGGACAAACCAGCCGCTGAACAACGACGCCAGGAGCCGCTCGGGACGAACCCATTCGTCGCGTTTGAACTCGTAGACCGGACGCCACGGGCCCTCGTTGTAATAGGCCTTGTATTCCGGGGTATAGTGGTTCAGGTAGCTGTTGTACGTACCTCCCGACGCCTCCTCGATCTCCAGGCGGGGTTCGCAGGCGACAAGGGCGGCGTCGAATGCCTGCATGCTCTTCACGACACGGTCGACCGACGTCGATCGCGAAAAGATACGGACCGCCGACTCCCCGTCCCGGGGGCGGAATACCTCGGGATAATTCGCATACATGCGGGTGGCGATGCCGCGGTGTTCGGCCGCACCGATCGGGGTGAGCACCCCGGCATGCCCGTCACATACGACGAAAATGGTGTCGATACGCTGCTTCACCTCCCGGCCGAGGGGCGTCAGGGCATCGGCTGCCGCAGCCGCGGAGAAGAGATCGTAAAACTTCCGATAGATGTTCTCCGCCGTGTGGTAGCGCGAGCCGTGACGGCCGAAATGGCTGATGTAGAAGGGTGTGAACCCTTCAGGCACCGGAGTGGCGGGCCCGGGTTCATAACGATAGGCCATCGACGACCCGGCGCTGTGTTCGACGGGATCGAGCACCCGGTCGCGCACCGACTGAGCCCCCGCCGGCGCCGTGGCAGCGAGCAGCAGGAGAAGAAGGGCAATAATGTTTCTCCGTTTCATGGGCGACAACGGTTCATGAGGGTGATACGATTCACTCGCCCAGACGGACTACCGTCACCGACAACGGCGGAAGTTCGAGCCGCAGGTGCTGCCCGTCGCAACGTCCCTTCCGGAGGGGCTGCATCTGGAAATCACGCGCTTCGGGGTCGTCGGCCCAAATGCCCGACGTCCGGAAACGGGCATCTGCGGTGTATCCCGCCAGCTCCACGTCGCACGCCGCTGCACGGTCGAGGCGGTTGACCACGAACAGCACGAGGCGCTGCCCGGTGTCGTCCGTCGAGGCGAAGCAGCGCACGTCGGTCGAATGCAGGTCGGCTTTCCAAAGGCGTGAGAGCAGGTTGTCGTTCCAGAGTTTGATGCCCCAGCCCATCGGCGCCAGGCGGTTGTCCATCTTCAGGGCCGACCAGTAGGTTTTGTCATCGGTCCAGTGCGTGGCCCAGAAATCCACGAACTCCACCTTCGGGGCCGCCAGGATATATCCCAGGTGTTCGAAATTCGCCAATGCCACCCAGGCCACGTTGTCGACCAGATGGGCCCGCTGCCCGGGCATGAACGACGAGGCCTCGGTCACCTGAATCTTCAGCCGGCTGCGCTGCAAGGCGTCGGGGACATCCTCACGGGCGAGGAACTTCACCACCTCGTCGACTTCGTGCAACGGATACTCGGTCGAACGGCGGTACAGCGCATAGTCGCCGATCAGCTCCGCCTTGGCATACTGGTGCGGCACGATGTTGTCGACGTAGTCGATCAGGCGGCCGTTGTCGTCGGCATAGGTGAGCATCGTCTCGAGCCACGGGGCCGTGAATCCGTTGATGCCGACCTCGATCGTCGGGTCCTCGGCCTTCATCGCCCGGGCCATCTCCAACGCGAGCGACGCACACTGGGCCGCCCACAACGTATCGCGGGCATCGTTGCGGTTCTCCCAATAGTGTTCGTTGCCGATCTCCCAATAGCGGATCGGGCGGTCGCAGACCCTGTTTGCATAGCGCACCATCCCGGCGGCGAGCCGCACCATGTCACGGCGCGAGGGATAGAACGGCTTGGCCTTGCTCCAGTCCACGGGAAGCGTGGGGATGATGATCGTGGGTTCGTCGACCCCGGCCTTGCGGCAGAGCGTGAGAAAGTCGTTGAAGTCGACCGTCGGGCGATACCCCTCGCCGTTAAGCGGATAGCCGCCGTAGTCGGGCGTGGCATCCACGTCGGTCACCCCGGAGTCGATCCCCCGCGACTTGATGTCGATGAGCCGCGGATAGAGCGCAGCTCCGGGCCGGGTGAGCAGTCCCAGCGAATCGGGATGCGTAAAGATATACCAGTCGCCGTATTCGCCCTCGTTGAAGCGTACCGACCGGACGTTCAGGTCGCGCAGCGCCTTCCACATGGGCCGTGCCCGGTCGGCGCCGCGGTCGTGGTCCATCAGCATGAAGAGGTTGACGCCGACAGGCCGTGAAAGCACCTCCTTTTTCTCAGACGTCATGTCCACCCGCAAGGTGTACTGACCCAGCGCGGGGAGCGACACGGCGAGCAGGAGCCCCGCCAGGAGTGTTTTCCGAAGATTGTTTCGCATGGTACGATTGTTTAGATGATGTTTGCAAAGATAACCCGAAAACCGAGCAGAGCATAAAAAAATCAATATTGATGATAACAGACATCCCGACGCTGCGACAACAGGCCGCCCCGTCTTCCCGCCGGGACGATCCTTCCGCGAGTGCGGCCGGCATCCTCCGAAACGAGTCATGCCCGCCGTGGCGGGCATGACGACAGACGGCATCCGGTTCCGAACCTATCTCTTCCACTCAACCACCAGGGTGCCCTCCCCGGGGAGGGACACCTTGCCTTTGAACACCTTCCCACCTTTGTCGGAGAAGAGGATGCGCCCGTCAGACGCAACGCCGTGCAGGGAGACGCTCTTCCCGGCCGCGGACTTGTTGACCAGCACGGCAACATATTCCCCGGGAGTCTCCATCAGCGTCATCATAACCTCCGGATCGCACTCGTCCAGGAAGACCGGGACCGAAACCCCGCACTCCTGCTTCAGCCAGGAGGCAAACGGCGCATACTCCCCGGAGCGGCGTGCCCCCAGCGACAGCAGGGAGGGGAACCATACCACCTCGCCCTTACCATAGCTGTGTCTCAGGGAGGTAACGGCACCCTTCTCATCGCGCGAAAGGACCTTTCCGGAGTTATGATTCGACACGATGCCTTTCCACAGATGCACCGGGGTGTCGGCCGGAAGCTGCATGCGGAAGTCGCCGGGCGTCGCCTTCACCTCCGCGAGCACGCCGCCGAACAGCTCCGCCAATGGACGCCCGACGTTATTGAGCGCCGTCAGGTTCTCGTCGAAGAACCCCGTAAGCCCCTCGACGATCAGCTTGCCGCCCCGCTCGACAAAACGCCGGAGGTCCGCCATGCGATAGGTCGGCACGGCCACCTGGTTTGCCAGGATCACCACCTCGCCGCGATAATCCTCCCTTGTCCAGTCGTACTCCCCGATCTCCCGGAAATTGGCATTGATTCCGTAGGAGAGCAAGGCCTCGTAGGCCCCGATCGCCGATTTGATGACACCGCCCTTCTGACGCCCTTCCCAGGCGCTCTCCTGGGACACGTCGAGCTGCATCTGCTGCTCCGCCCACAGCGATTCGCGGATGTAGACGATGTTTATGTGCGAATCAATCGGGCGGGCCGACGAAAAAAGCGAGGCATTCTCTTCCAGGCACCGTGCGACCTCCCGGGCCGCATCCAGGCGGTCGGAGTTCGTGTTGTCGTTGTTGATCATCGCCCACTCCCCGGCCTCCTCACCGACCGTGCGCGGGTTGTAGCACCAGAAGATGATCCCCTTGGCACCCGAAGCGATGCCGACCCAGAGCCACTGCGTAATCTCCTCCGCCGTGGGGCAGAAGGCCCGTTTGCCGCTGTAGGTATTGTTCCCGCCCTGGAGCTCCGTGATCCAGAACGGCAACTCCCCGGCGCCGGACTTGATGATCTGGCAGTTCGCCCCCAACGCCATGGCATACCTCTCCCGCGGGAAATATTCGAAATGCCAGCTCGGATGCGCCGAGGCGCCCAAGGAGGTCAGCGATTTCCTCCAGGCCGGAAAATCATACTCCGCGACATTGTCGAAGATCTGGTGATTGTTGATATGGATCTCGCTCTTCCCGTCATAGAGCCGCACCTGCTCCGAAAGCCAGGAGATATACCAAGTATTATGCTCCACCAGATAACGCTGGCGGTTGAAAATATCGGAAGTGTACCCTTCGGTCCAGGTATCGGCGGGCTTGTCGCCGTCGGCCCATGCCTGCATCATCTCCGTGGTCAGAGGGTTCGACGGAAGAATCCCGCCCGTCCCGGGCTCATTCATCAGCACCCACCCGTAAAGCGCCGGATGGTTTCTGTAGTGCTGCACGACCGAGGAGATATATTCCGCGATGGCAGCCATGTGCTCCCGGTTCGCCGGATGTTTGAAACCTCCCAGCGTATTGGCGCCATGAGCCCGGGGAAACAACGTGGCGAACACCTTGATCCCATATTTCGCCGCAGCGTCGAAAGCCGTGTCGAAACAGGTGAAATCCCAGGCACCGTCCCCGTTCTTCATATACTCCTCGAACATGCGGATGCGGCACACCTTCATCCCGTTCTCCTTCATCGTCCGGAACCACATGTCCACATCCTCGGCAGACTGCCACGGTTCAACGATGAACTGGGCCCCGATCATCGGAAGGGCATCCTTCTCCCGGGCACCGCACTCCCAACTTACGAACAATGCCGCAAACACCGACAATAATATCAATCGTTTCATTTTGTTTGTATCCAATTTATATCCTTACTCCTGACGGATTGTCACGCTTGCCGGTTCAAGGCCATCGGCCGATGCCCTGAGCAAAATATCCTCCGGGGTCGTGCCGGCCTGAACGATCACCTGGCATTTCCCGTTGAAAAGGCTCCGTTGCCACTCTCCATCCTCACACTTATCCTGTTCATGGCTGCTCGGGTCTCCATTCCCGACACCTATGATCCTTGCATTGCCCTCGAGGGTGAAATGAATCATGTTCTGCGCCGTATGGACCGGACGTCCCTTCCGGTCTCGGACCTCGACGTTGACCACGGTACCATCGGTCCCATCCGCCAGGATGACGCTCCTGTACGGTTTCAACACGACGGCGACAGGCTCCGAGGCAGTCTCTACCACCTTCACGATCCGGCGCCCGTCCTTGTAGCCGACAGCCTTGAGCCGGCCCGGGCGATAGGGAACCTCCCAGACGAGATGCCCGTTGCGCGGCATCTCCTTTCGACCGAGATCGACGCCGTTCAGGCTCAACGAGACCTCATCCGCATTGGTATTCACCCACACCCGGACGGTATCCCCCTCGTTATGGTTCCAATGCGGCGCGACATGGACGAAATCCTCGTCGGTCCACCACGAACGGTAGTACCAGTAGACATTCTTCGGGAACCCGCAGACATCCATGACCCCGAAATGGGAACTGATGTTCGGCCACCTGTGAGGGGTCGGTTCGCCCCGATAGTCAAAGCCCGTCCAGACGAATCCACCCATGAACCAGTCGCGCCGGGCGGCCATCGTCCACCACGTTTCGGCCGTGGTGGCCCATGCCGGGAAGTTCTCGTCGTAATCGGTCAGGTAGTTCCGCACGGTATCCGCCCGGTAGATGCCCCGGGTGGTCACCGTACTGCCGACCTCGCTTCCGAACATCGGCTGGTCGGGACGCGCCTTGCGATAGGGTTCCACACCGTCGAGGTTGTAATTGAATCCCCTGAGATCGATCACTTCGTTGATCCCCTCCGTAACGCCGCCGTTGTTGGCCCCGTATGTCGTCGGGCGCGTGGGGTCCAGCTGCCGCAGACGCCGCATCATCGAGGCCACGATCCGCCGGCCTTCGGGACGCGACTGGAGGGTCTCCTCCTCATTGCCCACCGACCACATGAAGATACTGGGATGGTTCCGGTCGCGCAGGATCAGGCTCTCCCACTGCTGCATGTACTCCTTGCCGGAATTGGTCAGGCGCGTCTCGTCGATCACCAGCATGCCCAGGCTGTCACAAGCCTCCAGCACCTCCGGGGCCGGCGGGTTGTGGGCACAACGGTAGGCATTGGCCCCCATCTCCTTGAGCAACGCGATCCGGTAATAGTACAGGAAATCGGGAATGGCGCTCCCGACCCCGGCATGATCCTGATGGCAGCATACGCCCTTGATCTTGACAGGCCGTCCGTTAAGCAGCAGTCCCTTGTCCTTGTCGAAGACGATCTCCCGGATTCCGAAACGGGTAACGACACGGTCCAGCATCTCCTCCCCGGCAAACAGGCGCGTCTCCAGGGTATACAGATGCGGGGACTCCACATCCCACAACTGCGGATTGCGAACCTCCAGGTCGACGGTCAACTGCCCTTTCGCATCGGGGCGAGCACGACCGGGCATTGGTTCTCGGAGACGACATTGCCCTGATTGTCCCTGACGATGGACGTCACGGAAGCATTCAGCGGTTCGCGGCGCCAGCTTTCCATCTCCATCCCGACCTTCACGACGGCCGAGGTCATCGACTCGTCCAGGGTCGGGCGGACATAGATGCCGTGCTCCACGAAATGCACATCGTCATAGATGTTGAGCCACACATGCCGGTAGATGCCGGCGCCTTCGTAGAACCAGCCTTCGATCTGGGATGCATCCACACGCACGACCACGACATTGTCGTCCCCGGGATGCACGAAATCGGTGATATCGTACGTAAACGAGGTATACCCGCTGAAATGGGAGCCCAGGTAGAAATTGTTTACCCAAACCTGGCAGTTGCGGAACACGCCGTCGAATGTCAGCGATATCCGGTCCGAAGCGTCGTACTCAGGCATCGTGAACCGCTTCCTGTACCATCCGATGCTGTTTTGAGGGTAATGCTGCCCGACGGGCTTGTACCCGTGGGACATGTCCGCCTTTGGGTCAAACGGCAGCTCTACCGCCCAGTCATGGGGCAGGTTGACCTGCCGCCACGAACGGTCATCGAATTTCGGTTCTATACACGTCCCGTAATTCTCGGCCGTCTTGCCATAAAGACGTGTCGTACTGAAATAAAAGTCTTTCTGCGACTCCGTCGCATGGCCATAATGGAATCTCCATCCTTCATCAAAACATATCCGTTCCCTTCCCTGGGCCTCGATGCCGAGTGCCAGAAAGCCCACCAGTAAAAACGTCACTATCCTCATGTTTCTGTCATTTATCCATTCATATTCTATTCTCGCAAGGCGAACAATCCCCGGAGGCCGCCGGATCGCCGGTATCGGGAAACGTCGGCTGGAACCGGCCCTCCCCTTCCCTGCATCAGGGCCGGAGCCTCTAAATCATCCAGATCAGACGAGGGGACCCGTCGGAAACGGGTCCGCTTCTCGTCGATCCAGATTTGCCGGACGGATGCCGGGAGGCATCTGTCCGGCCAAAAAGTTTGGGTTAACAGCGCTCTCTTCGGAGTCCGGTCGTATGACCCGAACCTATTCGAGCGTCAGGAGGTTGTTCTGAATATCCACCGTCACCTTGTAGGATCGGGTTTCGGGGGCATAGAACCAATAGGATTCATTCTCGTCCTCTTTGGCTCTCCGCTCGGACATCTTCCACCGGGTTCCGCTCGCAGCATCCCGGGTATTGCGTACCCAGTTTCTGTTCCCGTCGCCCATGGCCACGATGAAACCGTCCTCGGCCGTAAAGGAGACATTGCCCTGGAAAAGCGTATTGCTTTCATTGATCGACGGCAACTCTACCGACGACCAGTTCTTGCACTCGGTAATCTTGATCGTAGTGCTTTCGCCCTGGATGATCTCGCGCGACAGGGTACCCTTGTTGATGTCGACCGTCAGTTTGTATACGCCTTTGGCCAGCACCACGCCGTAATCGTTATCTCCAATGTCCGACACAAACTGGGCATCCTCCCAATAATAGTCGTTGGTACCGTGGCGGAACCCATAACTCCAGCCGCCGTTGAACAGCACCTTGAAGGTTCCTCCATTATCGTTGATCGATCCGGTCCATTCATAGATACCGTTGCCCTTGTCCTCGAACTTGCCCACTTCGGACGGAATATTCCATTGGGACTCGACACCGGAACCGGCAATGTAGATGGCCTCAACATCGATCTCCTCGGAAGGAATCGGGCGGGTGTACGACGTGACGTCGAGTTGCTGAACCTCCGAGAGGAGCTCAGCGACGTCGAATCGTCGGGATAGTTCTTGTAGATGTCGAAACGATACCCGTCGTACCGGTTCAGGCCTTCGGACGTCCCGATCCAGACAAACCCGTACTTGTCCTTCTCGATGGCAAGGACCAGGTTGTCGGAGAGGCCCGAATCAATTGAAATGTTCCGGAAATGAAGTCCGCCGAACTCGGCATACAACGTCACACAAGAGAGCAGTTCCAGGATAAAAACTACTATAATCTTTCTCATCAATCGGCTTTTTGATTCATTCAAGGAATACAGTCAGTACTCAAAGATAGCAAAATTTACGTTCGATAGGTTGTCGAGCGGGCGTTTTGCTGAAAGAAAATGCTTCCGGACAGGATACGCGGACGGGATGATGAACCGCCCGGACCGTCATGGCGCAACAACGGGGAATACACCTTGCAAATGCGGCATCCCGACACCATTCCCGTGAAAATCACGGGCTACAAGGCAAAACAAGGGCAGCAAAGTCGGCTCGGAAGACCGCTCCTGCAGACTCGATCCCTCACTCCCGATATCGGGGCACTACCATGTACGCCGATTTCAGGAGATCCGGTCGAATCGGTCGGAATTTCCACCCTCGACCTTGTTCCAGAAGGAATTTTCGTTGTAGTCGACATAAGTGCCGTTGGATTGCCGATACAGGTCGTGGTAATTGCCGTCGAAATCGACATAGGACACGTGATCCCCCGAGTCAGACGAGAAGGAAAGTTTCACATCCCGGCTCGCGATCAATGCATAGATGCAGAAACCTATCACGATGATCTGAACGATCGTGGCCAGCACCTCGCATAAGACGTAGCACAACGTAGCGCCGCTGACGAGCACAATGGCAAGGATACAGAACGAGAGCAGCACCCCCGCGTGCCTGAGCGACGGCCTCAAGGTGCGGACAAGCCAGACAAAGGTAGCCACGGCCACAATCCCCATGAGATAGGGCGCAAGGTCGGTTTCCCAGTATACCATCGACAGGATCAACCAGGTCCCCGCAACGGTAATCAGCAGGGCACGGGGAAATTGAAATCCGCGCACGCCAACCGCCGTGAGGTCCGCAGCGGATAGAGCGCCAGAAGCGTTACCATGTATTTCAGGTACAGGTATACGATCATCAGAAGCAGGAACAGCAGTCCCTTGAAGAAGCCCACTTCGAAGAGACGCATGAACCAGAAGGGATTGGTGTATGTCAACAAATAATAGGTTTCGCACCCGAGGAGCACAAGATAGAGGGTGAAAAAGGTCCAGCCCGGGAATCCTGTCAATCGCCGGCCCCGTGG
>DXGO01000143.1 GCA_019113885.1 Candidatus Alistipes intestinipullorum
GGAGATCCAGCGGATGCGCGACGAGGCGAAGGCCAACGAGGCGAAAGACAAGGCCGAGAAGGAGCGTATCGACAAGATCAACGCCGCCGACTCGAACATCTTTGCTACGGAGAAGCAGTTGAAGGAGTACGGCGACAAGCTGCCTGCCGACAAGAAGGCCGCGATCGAGACGGCTCTCGGCAAGCTGAAGGAGGCACACAAGAATGCCGACGTGGCAGCCATCGACACGGCGATCTCCGAGTTGAACGCCGCCTGGCAGGCCGCCTCGCAGGACATCTACTCGGCTCAGCAGGCTCAGCAGGCTCAGCAACAGGGCGCACAGTCCAATGCCGGGCAGCAGTCAAACGGCGGCAGCCAGCAGGGCAGTGGCCAGCCGGAGGACGTGGAGTTCGAAGAGGTGAAATAAGGCCGGAAGAGTGCCAGTTTCCGCTCTGACGGAAGTCTCATAGACGCGAGGGCGCGTTCCCAAACTCAGGGAACGCGCCTTTTTTTGTCGGCATTTCCGCCTGTTTCGGATTGGCGGAGGTCATATCCATGTATTTTTGTATTTTTGCCCCGTCTTTTTAATGACGGTTGCGCCATGGCATGGATGTATCTGTTTTTTGCGGGGCTGTTCGAGATAGGGTGGCCGCTGGGTTTCAAACTGGCCGCGCTGAATCCGCGGCACCATCTCCTTTATCTGGTTTTGTCCGTTGTTTCGATGGGCTTGAGCGGACTGCTGCTCTACTGGGCGCAGCGTGACATCCCGATGGGCACGGCCTACCTCGTTTGGACGGGGATCGGCGGCATCGGCACCGTTCTGATCGGCATCTTCTTCTTCCATGATGCCGTGACCTTCTGGCGGATGTTTTTCCTTTCGCTGGTATTTATCGGCATCGTGGGGCTGAAGCTGGCCCACTGAGCGGTTCCCGTCACTCCCTCACGGTGAGGACGATGATCTGATCGGGCACTTCGGGACGTTCACCTATGCGGAGCACGACCCCCTCGTCGTCCTGACGGAATGCGACCTTGCTGCCGTCGGCATGGGCCACGGCCTCACGTACGCGCATGCCTTTCAGCGGCACGAAGAGTTCCGAATCGGGCCAGTCGAGGATGTGGACGTAGACGCGGTCGCCGCGGCGTGTCGTCACGCCCCACGAACGCGGCGTTACGGGCCCGGCCTGCGTGCCGTAGATGGTTTCCCCGTTCATGCGGAGCCACTCGCCGATCGCTCCGAGCCGTTCGAGTGCCGCTTCGGGCAGCGCACCGTCCGGTTGCGGACCGATGTTGAGCAACAGGTTCCCGCCTCGGCCTGCGGCTCCCGCGAGGTAGCGGATCAGGGCGTCGGCCGACTTGTAGGCCCGGTCGTTGATGCGGTAACCCCACGAACCGTTCATGGTCTGGCAGGTCTCGAGCGGCAGGCGGCTCACGGCCTGCCCCGAGAGCCCGGCGGTATTTTCGCCCGGGAGGTCACGCTCGAAGGTCTGGGCATCCTCGCCCTCGAAGGGCGTGAGGTGGTGGTTGTTGATGACGAGACACGCCGGCTGGAGCGTGTGGATCAACGAGTAGAGCTCTCCGAGTCGCCAGTCGAAGGAGGGATTCTGGTCCTGGTCCCACACGCCGTCGAACCAGATGGCCCCGACCTTGCCGTATTGCGTGAGCAGTTCGGTGAGTTGTGCCTTCATGAAGTCGAAATAGGCGTCGACGTCCTCTTTTTCGGGGGCGCGTCCCGTGCCGCGTCCCGTGCGGCCGCGCGGGGCATCCTCGCGCCACCAGTCGATGAGCGAGTAGTAGAAATGGACGTCGAGTCCCTGTCGGTGGCACTCTTCGGCCAGTTCCTTCACCACATCGCGGCCGAAGGGGGTAGCGTCGGCGACGTTATACGGTGACTGTGCGGTGCGGAACATCGAGAATCCGTCATGGTGGCGCGTTGTGAAGCAGATGTAGCGGGCGCCGGCCTCGCGGAAGGCCGAGACCCATTCCCGGGCGTCGAACCGTTCGGGATAAAAGGCTCCGGCGAGTTTCTCATATTCGCGGAAGTCGATGTCCTGATTGTTCATGACCCATTCGCCCTGTCCGAGCAGGGCGTAGAGTCCCCAGTGGAGAAAGATGCCGAAGCGGTTGTCGGCGAAACGTTGCCGTGCGGCGAGGTTTTCCGGAGCGGGGGTGTAGCCTGTCTGAGCGGTGGCCGAAACGGCGACGAGCAGCGCCGTAGAGCAGCCGAGGAGCAGTTTTTTCATGGCGTTCGGGTTTTGGTTACACGAGATATGGTGTGGGAACGGTAGTGTCGTGATCCGGTTGGCGGGAGCTGGCCGGGGACCTGCCTCATGGATTTCGGTCATCCGCCGGGGCGAGGTCTTCGGGGAGGAGATCGAAAACCCAGACATGAGTATGTTCATGGGGGTGGTAGTAATGCCAGGAAGCCTCCTCGTAGAATCGGTCGACAGGGGGCTCCGGCAGGGTGTATGGCCATGATTTCAGCAAGGTACCCTCTTCGGAGAGGAGCTCCGCCCGCAAGTATTGGTCCTCCTCGTCGCTGTACATGTTGTCGTATAGCATTTCGAACGAGAAATCAAGACTCAGGTCGACTCCGTAAAACTGCAGCCGGGTCGAATCGCCCTTGTAAAGAAGCACCTCTTCGATGACCTCACCGTTATTTTGGCAACAGCGAACATAAACGGGTTCCGACGTTTCGTTTTTAAGATACCAGTGACAGCTATTGTAGGACTCCGTCGTATGGAAAATCGCGAATGGATTGCAGGCGGCCGAGCCGAAGGCAACGCATGCAAGGATAAGCAGTCTGTTCATGTCGGGAAGCGCGGTTTCGTTAGTCTGGGTAGACAAATATACAAAAGATCACGGAATAATAAGGCCCTGAACCTTTCAAAATAATCGTTTGTTGCGGGATTGTTTTGGACGGAGGGCGGCGCTGCCGGCGGCGTCACGCTTTTCGGCGGGACGTCTCACGGTGCTCACAGTGCTCGGGATGCTCGGGACGGTTGGGATGCTCGGAGAGTCCGGGATGTTCCGGGTGTTCGGGCCGTTCGGCGCGCCACATGCCGTAGAGGATCAGTGCGGCCCCGGCGAGCGCCCCGAGGGTGATGCGCTCGTTGATGAACGCCGCGGCGGTGAGGATCGTCACCAGCGGGTTGATGTAGATGTAGTTGGTCGTTCGCACGGCGCCGAGACGGTGCATGGCGGCATTCCAGAGCAGGTAGCAGAGCATCGAGGCCACGACGCCGAGGAAGAGGAGGTTGCCCCATACGGCGGGCTGTGCGAGGACCTGCCATGTCACGGCAAAGGGCCGGAAGGCGAACCAGGGGAGGATGGTCAGCAGCCCGTAGAAGAAGACCTTGCGGGTGATGAACAGCGCCGGGTACTTTCCTCCCAACTGCTTGACGAAGAGCGAGTAGAACATCCAGAGCCAGGCGGCGGCGAGTGCCAGCAGGTCGCCGCGGGGCGAGAGGCGCAGCACGAAGTGCCCGTTGAGGACGACGAGCACCATGCCGGCGAAAGCCAGTGCCGATCCGGCGATCTGGCGCCGGGACATGCGTTCGCTGCGGTCGACGAGGCTCAGAACGAGGGCCGTCCATACGGGAGCGGTGCAGACGATGAGTGAGACGTTCGATGCCGGGGCGTATTCGAGTGCGATGTTTTCGGTCAGGAAGTAGAGCGATCCTCCGCTGATTCCCGCGGCGGCCAGGAGGAGCTCGTCGCGCAGGGTTGCGGCCCACATTCTGCCGCGGGCGAAGGGCAGGATGCAGAGATAGGCCAGCGCGAACCGGATAAGGAAGATTTCGGCGGGCGTCAGCGAGTGGGCGATGAGCACCTTCGTGGAGACGAACGTGGCGCCCCATACGGCCACGGTGAACAGTGCGGCGAGGTGGTATCTGTATGGCGGGTTGTTCGACATGGGGCGAAGAGCGATGATCTGCGGGGCAAAGTTATGTTTTTTTTCGGTTTTCGCATTT
>DXGO01000144.1 GCA_019113885.1 Candidatus Alistipes intestinipullorum
ATACGATCATGGTTAAGGGCGCGGGCGCATATGTGGCAAAATACAAGAAATGGATTTTGGTATGGAATAAATACAACCCGGGCTCTTCGGGAATTGCTACAACATATTCTATCTCATCGTATGACACGGAAACGAATCAATGTTCGACGACGTCAGTCGATGGCAGTTTGTGTTTCCCCCCGTTCAGCTCAATCGGCTCCCGTTATTGCATATGCGCGGGCGATAGGGTATTCGTTGGCCCTGAGAACTCGAAATTCTACGAAATGAAACTTTTGTAATAAAAAGACAGGAAAATCCGGAATATTCCGGATTTTCCTGTGCTCCCCAAAATTCACGGAAGGATAAGAGTGAACCAATCCGTGAGAAATCGCAGACAAGGAACCTACCGCACCTTGCGGATAATCTCGCCGCCGTGGCGGATGGCCTCTTCGTTGGCCGGGAGCATCTTCCACGCACGTTCGGGAAGCGACTTTTTCAACCCGACCATCACGTTCTCCATCTCAACCACCGGGCAGACCTTCAGGTAACCGCCCAGGATCATCGTGTTGAACAGCTTCGCCTGGCCCATCTTCGCGCACTCGGCCGTGGCGTCGATCGCATAGACCGAAATGTCCGTGCGCACCGGATGGCGCGTGATGCCGTTCGTGTCGTAGATCAGCACGCCGCCCGGCTTGATCATCGGCTCGAACTTCTCCATCGACTGCTGGTTCAGGATGATCGCCGTATCGAACTCGTGCGCGATGGGCGACGAAATCTTCCGGTCCGAAAGGATCACCGTCACGTTGGCCGTGCCGCCGCGCATCTCCGGACCGTAGGAGGGCATCCACGTCACTTCGTAGTCCTGCATCACGCCCGAGTAGGCCAGGATTTTGCCCATCGAAAGGACACCCTGTCCTCCGAAACCTGCTATGATCAAAGTCTCTTTCATCGCTTTACTCCTTTTTTACGTCCTTGATATCACCCAGCGGGTAGAACGGAAGCATGTGCTCCTCCAGCCAGCGGTTCGCTTCCACGGGCGAGAGTTTCCAGCCGCTGTTGCAGGTCGAGACAACCTCCACGAGCGAGAAGCCGTTGCCGGCCATCGCATTCTCGAACGCCTTGCGGATCGCACGCTTGCATTTGCGCACGTTGGCAGGCGTGTGCACGCTCTGGCGCGTGATGTAGGTCGCACCCTCCAAATGGGCCATCATCTCGGCGATCTTGTAGGGGTAGCCGTTCAGCCGCGGGTCGCGGCCGTAGGGCGTCGTCGAGGTCTTCATGCCCAAGAGGGTGGTGGGCGCCATTTGGCCGCCCGTCATGCCGTAGATCGCGTTGTTGATGTAGATCGCCACGACATTCTCGCCGCGCGCCGCCGCATGGATCGACTCCCCGGTACCGATGGCCGACAGGTCGCCGTCACCCTGGTACGTGAAGACCATGTTCTGCGGATGGAGCCGCTTGACAGCCGTCGCCACGGCCAATGCACGGCCGTGCGCCGCCTCGATCCAGTCGATGTCGATATAGTTGTAGGCGAAGACCGCGCAGCCCACGGGCGAGATGCCCACCGTACGGTCCTCGATCCCCATCTCCTCGATGACCTCGGCGAGGAGTTTGTGCACCGTGCCGTGGCTGCAGCCCGGGCAGTAGTGCATGACGTTATCGGTGATGAGTTTCGGTTTGGCGTAAACCAGATTCTCCTGTTTGATTTCAACCTCTGCCATCGTCGTTACTTTTTAATCAGTTTTTCCTTCAGGGCCTCGAGCACCTCGTCGGGGTTGAAGACCATGCCGCCCTGACGTCCGTAATGCTCGACGGGGGCCAGGCCGTTGACGGCCAGCCGCACGTCCTCGATCATCTGCCCGGCGTTGAGCTCCGCCGAGAGGAAGCCCTTCACGCCACGCGCCGCCAACTCGGCAATCTGCCGCTTCGGGAAAGGGTAGAGCGTAATGGGGCGCAGCAGGCCGACCTTCAGACCCTCGGCGCGGGCCATCTCGACCGTCGCCGAGCAGATGCGTGCCGACGAACCGAACGCCACGATGACGTATTCGGCATCGTCGCACCCGATCGCCTCGTAGCGCACCTCGTTCTCCTCCAGGGCCTTGTACTTCGCCTGCAGGCGCTTGTTGATCACCTCCATCTTTTCGGACTGCAATTCGAGCGACGTGATGATATTGCGCTCCCGGTCGGCCGGTTTGCCGTATGCGGCCCACGTGCGGCACTCGGCAGCGATCTCCGCGTCGGTGCGGCGCGGACGCTGCGGCGCCAGGACCACCTTCTCCATCATCTGCCCGATGGCACCGTCGGCGAGGATCATCGCCGGATTGCGGTATTTGAAGGCCAGGTCGAACGCCTCGGCCACATGGTCGTGCATCTCCTGCACGGAGTTCGGAGCGAAGACGATCAGGTGGAAGTCGCCGTGTCCGCCGCCCTTGCAGGCCTGGAAATAGTCGCCCTGCGAAGGCTGGATCGTTCCCAGACCCGGGCCGCCGCGCTGGCAGTTGACAATCAGGCAGGGGAGTTCCGCGCCGGCCAGATAGCTCAACCCTTCGGACATGAGGCTCACGCCGGGGCTCGACGAGGAGGTCATGACCCGTTTGCCGGTCGAGGCTCCTCCGTAGACCATATTGATCGACGAGATCTCCGACTCGGCCTGCAGCACCACCATGCCGGTGGTCTCCCAGGGCTTCAGTTCCATGAGGGTCTCCATCACCTCCGACTGCGGAGTGATGGGGTAGCCGAAATATCCGTCGCAACCGTAGCGAATCGCCGCATGGGCGATCACTTCGTTGCCTTTCATCAGTTTTACTTCCTTCTCCGCCATAGTCTATTCGAATTTTTGACGATAAACCGTGATGCAGCTGTCGGGGCAGATCACCGCACACGACGCGCATCCCGTACAGGCGTCGGGATTGACCATCTGCGCGGCAGGGTACCCTTTGCTGTTCACCTCAACCGACAGCGCGAGCACATCACACGGGCACGAAGCCACACAGACCCCGCAACCCTTGCACCGCTCCCTGTCGACAACGATCGTTCCTTTGATTTTAGCCATAACGATAGTGTTAAGTTCTTACAAAGATACGAATTTTTCCCGGGACGGATTTGCTTTCGTTATAAAAAAATCGTTTTTCGATGACAAAACAACGTTCCGCATGGAAGCGGAGTCCCGGACACAGCCGTCCGCGTCTGGAAAATTTCACACCCGCGAAAGAACAATCCGACAAAAAATCACTATTTTTGACTTCGGGACATTCCCAGCAAACTACTTAAACCCAAACGCTATGGAAAACAAGTTCTTCACCTTCCTGAACCCCGTTCTGGAACTCATCGACAACGGATCGTTCTTCCGTAAACCGTTCCGCTGGCTCTACATGGTGCTGGCCGCCCTCAACCTGCTGGTGCCCATCGCCATTCTCGTAGCGGCCGTCGACAACCGGCTGTTCAGCGCCGGAGGCAAGTTCGTCGTGGCGTTCATCATCATCTTCCTGATTATCTGCGGACTCTCCTGGTTCGGGTTCCAGATTTGGTGGAATCGCCGCGAGAAGGTCAACATCTCGTCGCAGAACGGGGACGAATTCGTCGCCATTCCCGTCTTCTCGCACTTCCTCCAGACCTGCGGCGAATGGCTCGGCATGTATGTCGGCGTCGGAGGATTCTCCCTCTCGCTGATCGCTGCCATCTTCCTCGGGTCGGATTCCCAAATGATGGGGCACGCCCTCGGCATGGGCAGCCTCTTCGGCGGAAGCATCCTCTCGTGCCTGCTCTTCCCGATCTACGGATTCCTGATCGTGGTCGTAGCCCGCGTTCTCGCAGAGCTCTACCGCGCCCTGGCCTCCATTGCCAACAACACCCGGAAATAAATCCGCACCACACGGCGACACGTGGGGCAGGAGCCCCGCCATACAAAAAGCATCGGTACGTTTCGTGCAACGTACCGATGCTTTTTTCACGCCTGAATGCAACCCTTCCGGGCCGCATCCGCAAAAGAAGGCGCCTATTTTTCATCTCTGGCAAAGGAGTGGATCACCACGCCCGAACGCAGTTTCGGCTCGAACCACGTCGTCTTCGGAGGCATGATGTTGCCCGTGTCGGCAATGTTGATCAGCTGCTGCATCGAGACGGGGTAGAGCGCAAAGGCCACCTTCATCTCTCCGCTGTCGACACGCCGTTTCAACTCGCCCAGACCGCGGATACCCCCCACGAAGTCGATCCGCTTCGACGTCCGCAGGTCCCGGATGCCGAGGATCCTGTCCAGCACGAGGTTCGACAGCACCGTGACGTCCAGCACCCCGATCGGGTCGCTGTCGTCGTAGGTCCCCGGCTTGGCAGTCAGGCTCCACCAATGCCCCTCGAGGTACATCGAGAAGTTGTGCAGGGCCGTCGGACGGTACTCCTCCGTGCCCTTCTCCTCCACGTCGAACGACTCCCGCAACCGCTCGACCAGCTCCGCAGGCGTCAGGCCGTTCAGGTCCTTCACCACGCGGTTGTAGTCGATAATCCGCAACTGGTTCGCCGGGAACGTCACGGCCAGGAAGTAGCAGTACTCCTCCTCGCCCGTATGGTTCGGGTTACGGTCGCGGCACTCTGCGCCCACGCGTGCGGCCGCAGCCGTGCGGTGATGCCCGTCAGCCACGTACAACGCCGGAATCCCGGCAAAAATCTCCGTGATACGGTCGTTGGTCTTCCGGTCGCGGATGACCCACAGCTGGTGCCCGAATCCGTCGGCAGCCGTGAAGTCATACTCCGGAGCGTTGCTCTTCACCACGTCGGCCACGATGGCGTCGATCTCGGCGTTGTCGGGGTAGGCGAAGAAGACCGGCTCGATGTTGGCCTGCTGGTTGCGCACGTGGATCATGCGGTCCTCCTCCTTGTCAGGACGCGTCAGTTCGTGTTTCTTGATGGCCCCGGAGAGGTAATCCTCGAAGTGGCAGCACATGGCCAGTCCGTACTGCGTGCGTCCCTCCATGGTCTGCGCATAAATATAATAGTACTCCTCGGGGTCCTGCTGCAGCCAGCCCGCCTCCTGCCAGCGCCGGAAGTTCTCCACGGCCTTGTCATACACGGGCTGCGAATGCTCGTCGGCAATGGGATCGAAGTCGATCTCGGGCTTGATGATGTGCAACAGCGAACGCTCCGTGGCCTCGCTCTTGGCCTCCGCGGAGTTCAGCACGTCGTAGGGTCGCGACGCCACCTCCGGAGCATGCTCCTTCGGCGGGCGGATGGCGCGGAAAGGTTTAATTCGTACCATAAGATTCTGATTGTTCGGTTATTGTCTTTCGGGTTGTTCGATATTGAAGGCGAAAAGGCGGGTCCGGCCATGTCGCACCCGCCTCTCACACCATTTTCGGCCGTTCTATTTATTGACCTGGAACTTGCGGTTCCCGTTTTTCAGGAAATCGACAATCTGACGGGCCGCAGCCAGTCCGGCGTTGATGTTGGCCTCAGCGGTCTCGGCACCCATCTTCTTGGGCGTGGCGAAGACCCGCTTGCCGAACTTCTCGTCCAGCTCGGCCTGGTTTCCGGCAGCAATGTCGGTGATGTACTTCAGGTCCTCGCGCTCGGTGAGGGCCCGCATCACGCCCGCCTCGTCGATCACCTCCTTGCGGGCGGTGTTCACGAGCGTGGCGCCCTTGGGCATCGACATCAGCAGGTCATAACCGATCGAACCCACGGTCTCGGGCGTGGCCGGAATATGCAGCGACAGGAAGTCGGAACGCTTGTAGAGCTCTTCGACCGACGTCACCTGCTCCACACCGTCGGCGGCGAAGACCGCACCGTCGGTAATGAACGGATCATAGGCCACGACATTCATGCCCAGCGCCTTGCCCTTGCGGCCCACGAGCTTGCCGACGTTGCCGTAGGCGTGGATGCCAAGGGTCTTGCCCTGGATTTCGGAACCCGTACCCGGAGTAAAGCGATTGCGCGACATGTAGATCATCATGGCGATGGCCAACTCGGCCACGGCGTTGGAGTTCTGGCCCGGAGTGTTCATCACCACGATGCCGCGCTCGGTGGCGGCTGCCAGGTCGACGTTGTCGTAGCCCGCGCCGGCGCGTACCACGATGCGGAGGTTCTTCGCTGCGGCGATCACCTCCGAGGTCACCTTGTCGCTGCGGATAATCATGGCGTCGGCATCGGCCACGGCTTCGAGCAGCTGGCCCTTGTCGGTATATTTCTCGAGCAGCGCCAACTCATAGCCGGCCGCTTCGACGATCTCGCGGATTCCGTCGACGGCCTTCTTGGCAAAGGGCTTCTCGGTAGCAACCAATACTTTCATAGACTTCAGAATTTCTACGTTCAACACTTCTTTGTAGTCCCAGGCCTTCACTTCGCCCGTAAGGGTATCGTAACCGGCCGGGACGCGCGTCACGAGTGCCATAAGGCGCTGTTATTTGGCGTATTTCGCAGCAAACTCCTGCATGCACTCCACCAGCACGCGCACGCTCTCGATCGGCAGCGCGTTGTAGCACGAAGCGCGGAATCCGCCCACCAGACGGTGACCCTTGATGCCCACGATGTCGCGGCTCTTGGTGAACTCCAGGAACTCGGGAGCCAACTCCTCATAACCGTCGGCCATCACGAAGCAGATGTTCATCAGCGAACGGTCCTCCTTCTCGACCGTGCCGCGGAAGAGCGGGTTGCGGTCGATCTCGTCGTAGAGCAGGGCAGCCTTCTCCTGGTTGCGGCGGTAGATCTCGGGCACGCCGCCGATCGACTTCAACCACCGCAGCGTCTCCATCAGCACGTAGATCGGGAAGACCGGCGGGGTATTGAACATCGAGTTGTTCTCGACGTGCGTGCGATAGGACATCATCGTCGGGAGATCACGCACGATGCGGTCGAGCATGTCCTCGCGGATGATGCCGAAGGCAACGCCGGCCGGAGCCAGGTTCTTCTGCGCGCCACCGTAGATCATGGCGTATTTCGTGACGTCGACCGGGCGAGAGAGGATGTCCGACGACATGTCGGCAATCAGGGGCACGGGCGAGTCGAGATCCTCATGGTATTCCGTACCATAGATCGTATTGTTCGAGGTGATATGCACATAATCCAGATCGGCGGGAATGGCGAATCCTTTAGGAATATAGGTAAAATTACGATCCTCCGAAGAGGCAAGCACTTCAACCTCGCCGTAACGCTTGGCCTCCTTGATCGCCTTCTTCGACCAGACGCCCGTATTCACATAACCGGCCTTCTTGCCCAGGAAATTGGCGGGAACCTGATAAAAATAGGTACTGGCGCCACCTCCCAGGTAGATGATCTTGTAGTTGTCGGG
>DXGO01000145.1 GCA_019113885.1 Candidatus Alistipes intestinipullorum
CGCCTTCTCGGGCAAGGACTCCTCGAAGGTCGACCGTTCGGCAGCCTATGCCGCACGGCACATCGCCAAGAACCTCGTGGCGGCGGGCGTCGCCGACCAGGTGCTCGTGGAGCTGAGCTATGCCATCGGCATTGCCGAGCCGCTGTCGATCTACGTCGACACCTATGGCTCGCCGCGTCCGAAGGCCCTCGAGGGAATGACCGACGGGGAGATCGCCCGCCGCATCGGGAAACTCTTCGACCTGCGTCCGGCCGCCATCGTGAAGCGCTTCGGGTTGAAGAACCCGATCTTCGAGGCGACGGCTTCGTACGGGCACTTCGGCAACCGCCCCTACACGAAGGTCGAGAAGGTGTGGGAGAACGGCCGTGAGGTGGAGCGCGAGATCGAGTTCTTCGGTTGGGAGAAACTCGATGCCGTCGAGCGGATCAAGAAGGAGTTCGGGCTGTAGTTCGGACAGTTGCCTCGAGTCGGAATCCCCGTCCCGGGGTTTCCGGCTTTTTTATTCCGTCGGACATACTAACCGCTGCTTTTTGCCCGTTTGTCCCTCGTAAGGAAAAAAATTGAATATGCCTATGTAAGGAAATGGCCTCTGACAAGAGAACAAAAACCAATTTTTTAGGATTATGAAAAAGGCATTTTTATTTTTGGGATTCGTAGCCGTTGCGGCTGCCGCGGGCGCCGCTACGGCCTGGGCCGTGTCGGAGAACCGGGAGCAGCCCGTACAATATATTGAGCGCGAGGTGTCGCGTGCGTCGGCCCCGCAAGCCGGGAACCACTTCGCCTCCTACCAGGCGGACCAGTATCCCGACCTGACCTATGCGGCGGAGAATGCCGTGAAGGCGGTGGTCAACATCGAGGCCATCCAGCAGATCGAGATGCGTCGTCGTTCGTACGACCCGTTCCTGGAATTTTTCGGCATTCCGCAGGACTACGGTTACGGTGACAGCCGTCCGCAGTACCGCGAGCAGCGGGCCGGCGGCTCGGGTGTCATCATCTCGGAGGACGGTTACATCGTGACGAACAACCACGTGATCGACGGCGCGACGAAACTGCGCGTAAAACTCAACGACGGCCGGATTTTTGACGGCAAACTCATCGGCAAGGATTCGGCGACGGACCTCGCGCTGCTGAAGATCGAGGCGAAGGACCTTCCGACGCTCGCCTTCGGGTCGTCCGACGCGCTGCGCCTGGGCGAATGGGTGCTGGCCATCGGCTCGCCGTTCGACCTGCAGTCGACCATTACGGCCGGAATCGTGAGCGCCAAGGCCCGGCAGTTGGGGGCCATTCCGAACGACTTCAGCATCGAGGCCTTCATCCAGACCGACGCTGCGGTGAACCCCGGCAACTCGGGCGGCGCGCTGGTCAACACGCGCGGCGAGCTGGTGGGTATCAATACGCTCATCAAGTCGCAGACGGGCAGCTACGTGGGTTATTCGTTCGCCGTTCCGGAGTCGATCGTGCGCAAGGTAGTGGTCGACCTGAAGGAGTTCGGTGTCGTGCAGCGGGCCATGCTGGGAATCCAGTTCCGCGTTGTGGATCAGGACTTCCTCGACGAGGAGGGCAAGGAGCTCGGGCTTGACGAACTGGGCGGGGCCTACGTTGCCAGTGTGGTTGAAGGAGGCGCCGCTTCGGAGGCCGGTATCCGCAAGGGCGACGTGATCGTGGCCATCGACGGGGTGAAGATTACCGATCCCTCGACGCTGCAGTTGGAGGTCGCACGCCACCGACCCAACGATACGGTCAAATTGTCGGTAAAAAGAGACGGAAAAGTGAAACAATTTGATGTCACTTTGCGTAATAAGGCAGGTAAAACGGAACTGATAGCCAAGGAGGATGTCGATGTCGTCGAGTCGCTCGGGGGCAAGTTCGCCGATGCGGGGACCAAACTCTGCCGCGAACTCGAGATCAAGGGCGGCGTACAGGTCATCGGTATCAAGACCGGAGGTGTTCTGGCCCGTGCCCGTGTCAGGGAAGGGTTCGTGATTACCCACATCAACGACCAGGCGGTCTATTCGCTCGACGACATGCAGCGTATGACCGAGAAGGTGCGTTCGATCGACGGAATTTATCCCAACGGTCGGTCGGCGAGCTATACGCTTGTCGAGTAGCGGAGGCCGTCGGGCGGGATTCCATGCGTATGACATTTTAGGATAGTTGAGTTAATATATGCGTCAATTAAAGATTACGAAGTCCATCACCAACCGTGAAAGCGCCTCGCTGGACAAGTACCTTCAGGAGATCGGCAAGGAGGAGCTCATCACGGTGGAGGAGGAGGTGGAACTCGCCCAACGAATCAAAAAAGGGGACCAGGAGGCCCTGGAGAAACTCACCAAAGCGAACCTGCGTTTCGTGGTTTCGGTAGCCAAACAGTATCAGAACCAAGGTCTCAGCCTTCCGGACCTGATCAACGAGGGAAACCTCGGATTGATCAAGGCCGCGGAGAAATTCGACGAGACTCGCGGTTTCAAGTTTATCTCCTATGCCGTGTGGTGGATCCGGCAGTCGATCCTCCAGGCTCTGGCCGAGCAGTCGCGTATCGTGCGCCTGCCGCTGAACCAGGTAGGGTCGCTCAACAAGATCAACAAGGCGTTCGCCCGCTTCGAGCAGGAGCACGAACGTACGCCGTCGCCCGAGGAGTTGGCTACGGAGCTGGAACTCCCGAAGGAGAAGGTGACCGATACGCTGCGGGTGGCCGGACGCCATGTTTCGGTGGATGCTCCGTTTGCCGACGGGGAGGACAACTCGCTGCTCGATGTGCTGGTGAACCCCGATTCGCCGAACGCCGACCGGGGACTGATCAACGAGTCGCTCTCGACGGAGGTCGACAGGGCGCTGGAGACCCTGACCGAACGGGAGCGCGACATCATCAAGTACTTCTTCGGCATCGGCTGCTCGGAGATGACCCTGGAGGAGATCGGCGAGAAGTTCGACCTTACGCGTGAACGGGTGCGCCAGATCAAGGAGAAGGCAATCCGCCGCCTGCGCCACTCGTCGCGCTCGAAGCTGCTGAAATCCTACCTGGGCTAACCGCCCGTCGTGGAATACGAAAAATCCGGAGGCACCAGCCTCCGGATTTTTTTGTTGCCCGTCCGTAGCGGGATCGGTGCCGGGGCCTGCCGGGCATCGGCACCGCATGCGCACCAGCCGGCGGCTACCAGACAATGGGCTCCTTGCCCTGGCTCACGAGGTAGGCGTTGGCCTGCGAGAAGTGGCGGCATCCGAAGAATCCGCGGTAGACCGAGAGCGGCGAGGGGTGTACGGCCTTGAGGATGAGGTTCCGCTGCGGGTCGGCGATGGCACCTTTCCGCTGGGCGTAATTGCCCCAGAGCATGTAGACGATCCCCTGGCGCCGCTCGGCGATGGCCCGCACCACGGCGTCGGTGAAGGTCTCCCACCCGTGCCCGGCGTGCGAGGCGGCCTCGTGGGCGCGGACGGTCAGCACGGCGTTGAGCAGCAGCACGCCCTGTTCGGCCCAGCGGTCGAGGTTGCCCGAGGTTGGAACGGGTGCCCCGGTGTCGTCATGCACCTCCTGGAAGATATTCTGCAACGAGGGCGGGAAGGGTACGCCGTCGCCTACCGAAAAACAGAGCCCGTTGGCCTGTCCCGGACCGTGGTAGGGGTCCTGCCCGATGATGACGACCTTGAGCTTCTCGAAGGGGCACTTGTCGAAGGCCCGGAAGATGTTGCTGCCCCGCGGATAGACGCGCGTGGCGGCATACTCCTGCCGTACGAATTCGGTCAGGGCGGCGAAGTAGGGTTTTTCGAACTCCGGGGCCAGGAGCTCTTTCCAGTCGGCGGCGATTTTTACATCCATTCTGCTGCGCGGTTAATTGAAGGAAACTATCTGATTTGTAAAGGTAGCAAAAAGTTTGTCGACATGGATCGGTTGTGGCGTTTTCACGCGTTTTTTCGACGCGCGGGATTCCGTTTGTGTATGGCCCGGCCGCCGGAAGCGCCTATTGCGCCGTGCGGATCGTCGCTTCGATCGAGACGATCAGCGCGGCGAATTTTTCCTCGTCGTAGTCCACGCTCTGGTAGGAGACCGTTCCGTCGGGATCGATGACGTAGTGGCGCGGAATGTAGCTCGAAGCGTAGCGTGCGTAGATCGTGCCGTCGGAATCGCACCCTGCGGGGAAGTCGAATCCTTCGCGGTCGAAGTAGCCGGCCACTTCTTCGCGGCTCTCGGCGCGCGCCACGGGAAGGAATACGAAGGGCCTTCCGGCGAACCGCTCGATGATCTGCTCCTCGACAACGGCCATCTCTTCCTGGCAGGTCGGGCACCACGAGGCCCAGAAGGTGAGCAGTACGACCTTGCCCCGCAGGTCGGAGAGTGTCAGTTGCGAGCCGTCGAGCATCTCGACCGTGAAGTCCGGGGCGGTGTCGCCGGCGTGGACAAGGGTCTCCTTTTCGGGATCGACGGCGTCTTTGTCGAGAATGCATCCAGGGAACAGCACCACGAGCGACAGCAACAGCATGATTCCGTGCCATCCCGGGCGGGGAGGACGCGGGGTCGGACGGTTTCGGAGGGCGGTCGTCATACGTCGGGCGATATGGGACTTTGGGGCGATATGGGGCGTTTGGAACGTTTGGGGCGGCGTTTCAACGTCCGGCCTGCCGCTCCGATTCGTTGTCTTTTTCGAGTTTCTCATCCTCCTCCCAGTCGAACCAGGGGAAGTCGCGGCGGCCGTCGAGCCGGAAACGGGTATAGGTGATCGGGAGGCCCATGCCGAGGAACCGCTCCTCGTAGGCGGTTTTGACCGACAGCACCTCGTCAGCGAATCCCGAACCGTAGATGTCGGGCTCTGCGACCTCGCATGGAAGTCCGAAGTGGCGGATCACCTCGTTGGTGTATGCGTAGAGGTGCTTTGAATCGGTCTTGAGGTGGATCACGCCTCCGGGGCGCAGCATCCGGGCATAGCTGGCGAGGAAGAGGGGCGAGGTGAGGCGTTTCTTGGCCCGGCGGGTCTTGAGTTGCGGGTCGGGGAAGGTGATCCATATCTCGTCGACCTCGCCTTCGTCGAAGAGCCCGTTGATGAACTCGATGCGGGTGCGCAGGAACCCCACATTGGCCATGCCGCGTTCGGTAGCGGTTTTTGCGCCGCGCCACATCCGGGCCCCCTTGATGTCGATGCCGATGAAGTTGCGCTGCGGATTCTGTCCGGCCAGGGCGACGGTGTATTCGCCCTTGCCGCAGCCGAGTTCGAGGACGATCGGGTGGTCGTTGTGGAAGAAGTCGCGGCGCCAATGCCCCTTGAGCGGGTGATCGCGACGGAACACCTCGTCGAATTCGGGTTGCACAAAACACTCGAAACCGAGGTTTTCGCGGAATTTGCGGAGTTTGTCCTTTCCCATGGTTTTCTCAGTTTTCCATTGCGGAGGGGGCGTTGCGCCCCGTCGTCAGCTGTCAGTCGTTGTCGGTCAGGTGGATGCCTACGGCCTCGATGCCCCGTACCGGCCGGCACGGGGTGACGAACCAATGGTAGGCCCCTTCTCGGGCAAGGCGGATGCGTTGCCGGTAGGGAATCACCGCTTCGGGGGTCAGGGCCGCCGGCTCCTTCGGCCTCCGTATGTGGAGCCGGAAGTCCTCTTCGAAGCGCAGAGAATCGGGTGTTACGGAGGCAATCCGCACGGTGAGCGTGTCCTCCTCAAACCTCTCGTCGCAGCGCAGGAAAAGTGCCGCGTCGCGCGTCGAAAGGGTGTCGGTATTGGTGAAAACGATCTCTGCCGGGGTCTCCCAGCCGAATGGGTCGACGTCACACACCGCCGACTGGTGCTCCGTGACACATCCTGCGCCGAGTCCGGCGAGCGCAACGACCGTTGCGAGAGACAGATGCCATAGACTTCCCCTCACTCTTTCTGGCGTTTATTCTCGGTTCGTCGCCGGTTGTGTGTCGCGGTCGCTGCGTTGCGGTCTTTCCGCATCGTTGCCTGCAGGGTTCCCGTTTCCGCGGCGGCGACGGTTGTTACGGTTGCGGTTCCCGCCCTCGCGGCCGTTCTGGGGCTTCGGACCGTTCCCTTCGCGTGGCGGCGCTCCTGCGGAACCTGTATTTTCGTTCCGGCGCTCTCCTTCGCGGGGCATTCTCGGCTCCTTGCCTTCAGGCGCATGGCCGGCGTTGGCTGCCGGGGTGTTGTTGTTACTCCCCCGGCCGTTGCGGTTGTTGCGGCGACGCTCTTCGCGGGGCGCCGGTGCCCCAGCTGCCTCCGGCTGGCTTTGCGGGTTTGCCAAGCCCCCTTGTTCTGCCCGTTCCGTCCGTTCCGGTGCGGCTCCCTTGTCCGACGCCTCCTGCGGCCTGTCGGCACGGTTCCGGTTGCGGTTGCGCCCGCCGCGTTTGCGGCGTTTGGTCTGGTCGAAGCGGGTGATGCTGTCCTCTTCGGCACGGAACGTCGGCTCCTCGACACTCGGCAGGGTGGCGTCGTCGTCGAGCAACTGCTCGACCCTCTTTCCCTGACGGTTGAGCGCCTGGATCTCCTTGACGCGTGCGACGGACAGCGTGACGACGTTGGCCATCGACTCCTTCGACGAGGAGAAGGTCATCGTGCCGCCCAGGATGTCGCTCTTGACGGGGAACCACTCTCCGTCGAGGGTTTGCAGCGGCTCCTTGACCCGAGGGAATTCCTTGCGGGCGTCGACGTAGGCGTCGTACTCGTGCATCATGCAGCACTTGAGTTTCGAGCACTGCCCGGCGAGTTTCTGGGGGTTGAGCGAGATGTCCTGCACACGGGCCGCCCCGGTCGTGACGCTCGAGAAGCTCGACATCCACGAGGCGCAGCACAACTCGCGTCCGCAGGCGCCGAGTCCACCGATGCGGCCGGCCTCCTGGCGTGCGCCGATTTGCTTCATCTCGATGCGGATGTGGAAGCGCTCGGCGAAGACCTTGATCAGTTCGCGGAAGTCGACGCGCTCGTCTGCGATGTAGTAGAAGATGGCCTTGATCTTGTCGCCCTGGTACTCGACGTCGCCGATTTTCATGTTGAGGCCCATGTCGGCGGCGATCTGTCGCGAGGCGATCATCGTCTCGTGCTCGAGGGCGATGGCCTCCTGCCAGCGTTCGATGTCGTAGGGTTTGGCCTTGCGGTAGATCTTCTTGAACTCGCCGTTGTGGGGCGTGAATCCCGTGCGTCGCATCTGCCGGGCGACGAGGTCGCCCGTCAGCGAGACGATGCCGATGTCGTGGCCGGGCGAAGCCTCGACGGCAACGATGTCGCCGCGCTTGAGGGGCAGGTTGTTGACGTTCTGGTAGAACGAGCGGCGGGTATTCTTGAAGCGCACCTCGACGATGTCGCTGGGCTTGTTGACGGGGTATTCGTCGAGCCAGGCGGTTTCGTGGAGTTTGAAACAGCCGTCGCGAAGCATTGCTTCGGGTTCCGCACCGCTGTTGCAGAAGGCGCAGCCGCGGCCCACTTCGGGCTTGCAGGCGCCGTTATGTTGTTTTTCCGTATCCATTGCAGGGTATAATTTGCGTAAAGGTACGAAAAATATTTTATTTTGCCTGCGTTGCGAGGCGGAGTTTGCGCACGCTACGGCGGATTCGGAGGATCATCAGCACGGCAGCGGTCGAAAGCCCGAACGAAAATCCGAGATAGAGCCCCGAGGGTCCCATCCCGAGGTTGAATCCCAGCAGGTAGCCCACCGGAAGGTTCAGCAGCCAGTAGGATACCAGGGCGATGGGCATGATGATCCTGACGTCCTGGATACCGCGCAGGATGCCGACCGAGACGTTCTGGATGCCGTCCGAGAGTTGGTAGATCGCCCCGAAGGCGAGCAGTTGGGATGCGATGGCGATCACCTCGGCGTTGGTGGTGAAGAGCGTCGGGATGAAGTGCCGGAGGGAGATGAAGACCAGTGCGGCAAAGGCGTTCCAGGTCAGTACGAGGTGGTACGACGCCCGGGCGGCGAGCGACAGTTCGCCGAAGTTGCGGGCACCGTAGCAGTGCGACACGCGGATGGTGGTGGCCGCGCCGATCGACATGACGATCATGAAGGCGCAGTTGCAGATCGTCGTGGCGATCTGGTTGGCGCTGATGGCGGTCTTGGCCTGGTCGCCGAACCAGCCCATCATGATGCCCGTTCCGACGAAGGCCGAGGCCTCCAGAAACATCTGCAGCGAGATCGGCAACCCCATGCGGGTGAGTTGCCCGACGGCCCGCCACGAGTAGTTGTGCCGGGAGAAGAGCGCGAGGTAGAGGCGGTACCGTCGGCGGCTGTAGAAGTACCCGATCATCAGCATCGGGGCGATGATGCGCGAGAGGAGCGTTCCGAGGCCGGCGCCTGCGGCCCCCATCTCGGGAAATCCGTAGCGACCGTAGATGAAGACCCAGTTGAAGGCGATGTTGGCCACGTTGGCGACGATCGTGACGACCATCTCGACCTTCGTGTTGCCGACCCCTTCGAGGAACTGTTTGAAGGCGAAGAAGAGCATCACGAAAGGCATGCTCCAGACGAGCATCTTGTAGTAGGGGATGGCGGCGTCGACCACCTCGACGGGCTGCCGGAGGTGGTACATGAGCGGGATGACGGCATATTGCACGGCGGCCATGACGATGCCGAGCACACCGTAGAAGAGGATGCCGTTCTGCAGCAGTTGTGACGAGCGCTGACGATCGCCCTGGGCGTAGAGTTCCCCGATGAGCGGGGTCATGCCGAGGGCGATTCCGATCGAGGCGATGAAGAGGATGAAGAAGACCGAACCGCCGAACGAGACGGCGGCCAGCGGCAGGGGATCGTTGCCTCCGTAGCGTCCGACCATCAGGTTGTCGGCGAACTGCGTGAGGATCTGCCCCACCTGCGTGAGTACGACGGGCAGGGCCAGCCGCAGATTTTCCTTGTATTGGTTTTTGTATGCGGAGAAGCGGTACATGGCGTGTATGTCCTGTTTTGGGTCGGCAAAGGTACGAATTTAGATTTGAATCCCGGCATTTTCCGCCGCCGTACGGCAAAAAAAGACCGGAAAGGATTTCTCCTCCCGGTTTTTTCCGCTTCGGATGAACAGGTCGGTGCGGTTGCGATGCCTCCCCGGAGCCCGGGTGGCGGCGCCCATTGCCTCAGGCGACGCGCAGCCGCACGCCGCGCCCGCGGTCCGACTCGATGACGACCGTGTCGCCCTCCTTCAGCCGTCCGGCGATGATCAGCCCCGAGAGCGGTTCCTCGACCTGATCGGCCAATGTCCGTTTGAGGGCGCGCACGCCGTAGCGGGGCTCGTATCCCATGGCGGCGAGCCTCCGTTTGGCGCCGTCGGTGACCTTCACCCGGTATCCCAGACGGGCCGAGCGCTCGAGCAGCTCCCGCAGTTCGAGGTCGACGATCCGTGCCACGTCGCCGGGTTCCAGCGTGCGGAAAACCACGATGTCGTCGATGCGGTTGAGGAACTCCGGCGCAAAGGTGCGCTCCAGCGCCTTGCGGTATTCGCTGCGGGAGGCTGCCGGGCCGGACGAGCTCTTCGTGGCGGTAAGGTAGCCCACCTGGGTAGATTTCCGCACGGCGGCCTGCGAGCCGACGTTCGAGGTCATGATGAGGATCGTGTTGCGGAAGTCGACCTTCCGGCCGTTCCCGTCGGTGAGGTGCCCCTCGTCGAAGAGCGGCAGCATGAGGTTGAACACCTCGGGATGGGCCTTCTCGATCTCGTCGAAGAGCACCACGGCATAGGGCTGCCGCCGCACGGCCTCGGTCAGCTGCCCGCCCTCTCCGTAGCCGACATATCCGGGCGGCGAGCCGATCAGACGGGCGACGTTGTGCTTCTCGGCGTATTCGCCCATGTCGATGCGGATCAGCCCGCGGCGCTGGTCGAAGAGCCATTTCGAGACCTCCTTCGCGAGCAGCGTTTTGCCGACGCCCGTGGGGCCGACGAAGAGAAACACGCCGATCGGACGCCGTTCGTCGCGCAGCCCGGCCCGGGCCCGGCGGATCGTCTCGGCAATCCGCGTCACGGCCTCGTGCTGCCCGATGACCCTGCTCGAGAGCCGCTCGCCCAACCGCTGCAGCAGGGACTGTTCGTCGCTCGTGACGCGGTCGGCCGGAATCCCCGTCATCGAGGTGACGACCTCGCGGATCGCCTCGGCCGTGATCGTCGCGGGATGTTTTTCCATCCGTTGACGCCACGCTGTACGTTTCTCGTCGAGACGTGCGCGCAGGGCCACGCCGCGTTGTCGTGCGGCGGCGGCTTTTTCATAACCGCAGGTTTCGATCGCTTCGCGCTGCTCGCGTTCGATGGCTTCGAGCTCTTCGCGCAGGCGGCGCAGCTCTTCGGGCTCGCGCGCCGCTCGCAGGTGGACGTGCGAGCCGGCCTCGTCCATCGTGTCGATCGCCTTGTCGGGGAACTGCCGGTCGGTCAGGTAGCGTCCGGCGAGCGTCACGCACGCCCGGAGCGCCTCGTCCGTATAGCGCACCTTGTGGTGGCGTTCGTATCCGGGGGCGATGCTGCGCAGGATACGGAGCGTCTCGTCGGGGGTCGTGGGCTCGACCACGATCCTTTGAAAACGGCGTTCGAGCGCCGCGTCGCGTTCGATGTTTTCGCGGTATTCGTCGAAGGTCGTGGCGCCGATGGTCTGCAGTGCGCCACGGGCGAGGGCGGGTTTCAGAAGGTTGGCCGTATCGAGGCTCCCCTGCGTGGCTCCGGCCCCCACGATGGTGTGTATCTCGTCGATGAAGAGGATCGTGTCGGAGGCCTGGTGCAGTTCGTCGAGCAGCTGCTGCATCCGCTCCTCGAAGTCGCCGCGGAACTTCGTCCCGGCGACCAGCGCGGCGATGTCGAGCGAGAAGAGCGTTTTGCCGGCGATCGTGTGGGGCACCTCGCCCCGGACGAGGCGCAGGGCGAGCCCCTCGACAATGGCGCTTTTGCCTACGCCGGCCTCGCCGACGAGGATCGGGTTGTTCTTCCTGCGGCGCGAGAGGACCTGCACGACCCGTTCGATCTCGGCCTCACGGCCTACGACGGGGTCGATCCTCCCCTCCCGGGCCAGACGGGTCAGGTCGGTGCCGAACTTGTCGAGCATGCGCGGTTCGGTCCGGGCCGACGGGGGCCCGGGCTCCTCGAGCCCGGGCATGCGGACGCGGATTTCGGTGCGGAAGTCGTCGCCTACGGCGAACTTCTGCAGTTCCTTGTTCAGGACCGTGGCGTCGATATGGTACATCTCCAGTACATGGGCCGTGGCCGTCGAGCGGTCGGCAATGATCTCCAGCAGGGCGTGCGCCGTCGATACGCTGCGGACGGCCGGGGCCGTCGCGATCAGGTGTTCGGTGAAGTCGCGGTAAAATTCCTCCGGCGTCTGCGTCTCGTCGGGACGGGTGTTGAGCACTTCGCGTTCGATGCGCAGGCGTGCCTGATTGAATTCCCACTCCTTGAGACGGGAGGAGAGCAGCTGGTAGGCCAGGGTCCCCTCTTCGCGCAGCAGCTCTATCGAAAGAAAATCCTTGTACGAGTGGGTCAACCCCTCCTTCGTTGCCTTGAAGGTGGCACGGGCGATGATCCCCTCGAGCGTTTTTGAAATTTTCAGTTGCATGTTGCGTCGTCGTTATGAATTCGCGGTGATAACGGCGCGGCGTGGGCGCATAGTATGTACGATGGAGCGGACGGTGGCGTTCCCGAATCCCCTTCAGAGTGCACTGCAAAGCCGTTTCGGAACGTGCCGGAGGCTTTGCTAAGAGGGTGCTTGCCCGGTGGAAGTCAGCGCGTTGGACGGCTCGTGCCGTGAAAAGGCCCTTTTTTCGCCGCGCAACGTGCAATTCGCGATGAATGAGCCTTTTTTTGCTATCGGACGACGGCGTGGCAACGCGTTGGGCTTGCATCGGGACCTCTCTGCCTGGCGGTCCCGGAGCCGTGGAAGGTATGGCCGGGCGCTGCCTCAGAGACGCGGCCACTCGCCGACCTCCATGTCGCGCATTTCACCCCCGTCGATGGTCAGGCGGATGGCCGTGCGCACCTTGTGGAAGCCGTGTACACCGGCTGCCCCGGGATTAACGGCGAGCAATTCGTAAACCGGGTCGTAGGCGACCTTGAGGATGTGCGAGTGCCCGGCGACGAAGAGTTTCGGATGCAGGTCCTGGATCTTCTGCAACGCCCGGGGGTCGTAGCGGCGCGGGTAGCCGCCGATATGGGTCATCAGCACCCGCACGCCCTCGCATTCGAAGGACTGGAAGAGCGGATAGATGCGGCGCGTGATGCCGTCGTCGATGTTCCCGCTCACGGCGCGCAGGGGCTTGAAGGCGGCGATGCGGTCAGCCACGTCGAGCGAACCGATGTCGCCGGCATGCCAGATTTCGTCGACCTCCCGCAGGAACTCCTTCAGGGGGTCGTCGAATGTGCCGTGGGTGTCCGAGAGGATGCCGATGCGTTTCATTGGTATTTGTCTTTCCAGAGCCGCGCGATGCGCTCGGCGATCTTCGCCTCGGCGGCATTCTGCGTATCGGGTTCGTAGAATTTCGTCCCGGCGAGCGATTCGGGCAGAAACTCCAGCTCGGCAAAGTGCCCGGCGTAATCGTGGGCGTACTTGTAGCCTTTGCCGTATCCGGCCTTCTCCATGAGTTTCGTGGGGGCGTTGCGCAGGTGGAGCGGTACGGGGCGGTTCGTGGTGTCGTGCTCGACCATTCCTAGGGCCTTGTTGATGGCCATGTAGGCCGAGTTGCTCTTGGGGGAGGTGGCCAGGTAGATGGTCGTCTCGGCAAGGGTGATGCGTGCTTCGGGCATGCCGATCTTGTGGACCGTATCGAAGCAGGCGTTGGCCAGCAACAGCGCGTTGGGGTTCGCCAGGCCGATGTCCTCCGAGGCGAGGATCACCAGCCTTCGGGCGATGAAGCGCGGCTCCTCACCCCCGGCCAGCATGCGGGCCAGGTAGTAGATGGCGGCGTTGGGGTCGCTGCCCCGCACCGACTTGATGAAGGCCGAGATGACGTCATAGTGCTGTTCGCCGTTCTTGTCGTAGAGGGCGATGTTCTCCTGGAGGCACTCCTGCACGTATTGGTCGGTGATGGTGACCTCTCCGTCGGTCGTTCCCACGAGGATGTCGAGGATGTTCAGGAGCTTGCGGGCGTCGCCTCCGGCGAATCGGAAGAGTGCGGCAGTCTCCCGGACCTCGATCCGGCGCTCCCTGAGTTCGGTGTCGGTGTGCAGCGCTCGGTCTAGCAGCTTCTCAAGGTCGCTCTCCTCGAGCGCCTTGAGAATGTAGACCTGGCAGCGGCTCAGCAGCGGGGAGATGACCTCGAACGAGGGGTTCTCGGTGGTGGCGCCGATGAGCGTGACGATACCCTGCTCGACGGCCCCGAGCAGGGAGTCCTGCTGGGATTTGTTGAAGCGGTGGATTTCGTCGATGAAGAGAAACGGCGGCTGGCGGTCGAAGAAGCGCTGTTTGCGTGCCGACTCGATCACTTCGCGCACCTCCTTGACGCCGGACGTCACGGCCGAGAGGGTGAAGAATGGTCGTTCGAGTTGCGAGGCGACGATCTTCGCAAGGGTGGTCTTGCCCACGCCCGGAGGGCCCCAGAGGATGAACGAGGGGACGTTTCCCGTTTCGAAAAATTTACGGAAAACGCCGTTGCGGCCCACGAGGTGCTCCTGCCCGATGTATTCGTCGAGGGTTCGGGGACGCAAACGTTCAGCTAACGGGGTATTCGGCATGACAGGGGTGCATTTTGTGGTTCAAAGATACGGATTTTCGGAGAAAAATTCTTATATTTGTTCAATTCTTGTTTGTGGGAGAGCGTAAGTCCGTCACGTCGGCCTTGCGGGGTTGCATCGGCGCGGGTTTCCGGCACCATGCTCTTCTTGATGTGTAAAAAACTGCCGGGGTGCGGGCGGAACAAAAGAAAAATTGTTATGGAGGAAATTAGCCAACCGAAAAACAATGCTGAAAACGCGGGCCAAACCATCATTATCAATCAGGAGGCCCCGAAGAAGTCGAACGGCATGGGTACTGCGGGTTTCGTGCTGGCCCTGCTGGGTCTGATCCTTTGCTGGATTCCGGTGCTGGACTGGATTCTCTGGCTGCTGGGTCTGATCTTCTCGATCATCGGTGTGTTCCGCCAGCCGAAGGGACTGGCCATAGCCGGACTGGTTATTTCGTGCCTGGGCCTGATTATCCTGATCGTCGTATTGGGAGCCATCGGTGCCGCCGTGGCGACGATGTAGCCCTGCGGAATATCCGGAACAGGAGCCGTCTCTATTACGGAGGCGGCTCTTTTTTACGGTGACGGCTTCTTTTTTTACTTTGCAAATTCCCGTTTCCCGCACGCTCTCTTGCCGTTTCCGAAAATAGTCGTATCTTTGTGTCTATTCAAACCAATACCTCCGTTCAAATGGAAATCATCGATCCCCAGACGGCCTCCGAGGCGGCGACGAATGTCTCTCCGGCAGCCTCCGCACCCCAACCCGAAGCGGTGAAACCCGACAACTTCCTGGCATGGGCCATCGTCAGCACGATTCTCTGCTGCCTGCCGTTCGGCATCGTGGCCATCGTCTATGCCTCGCAGGTGGACTCCTACTGGTTCGCCGGCGATCATGAGGCCGCACGGCGTTCGGCGAAGAATGCCCGGACGTGGACGTGGGTTTCGGTCGGCGTGGCCGCCTTCTGCTGGCTTGTCTACCTGCTCTTCGTGTTTGTCTTCGCGGCAGCCGTTTCGTTGCCCCTTTTCGACCTCTGATTGACGCGGAAGTCGCTCTGGATCGGGATTCCGGTCGCCTTACTGGGTGTTGCGGCCCTCTACTTCGCGGTCGATCCGTCGCACAGCGCTTGGCTGCCGCAGTGTCCGTTCCATGCCCTGACGGGCTGGGAGTGTCCGGCATGCGGCGGGCAACGGGCGTTGCATGCCCTCCTGCACGGACGGGTGGGCGAGGCGCTGCATTTCAACCTTTTTCTTGTCGTAGCGGTTCCCTACCTCCTCGCTGTGGTGTGGACGTCGCTTGACCGCGGGCCGACGGCCGCACGTCTGCGGCCCATAGTGCAACATCGCCGGGTCGCCTACGGTTACTGCCTGCTTTTTGTCGTCTGGTGGGTCGTGCGCAACCTCCCCGGGGTCTGCCCGTAGGTCGTGTCCGGACTCCATTGACTTGTTATAAAAAATAGTGGCCCGGGGAGAATCCCCGGGCCGCTTGTGTGTGGAATCTTTCCAGAGGTTTTATGCCTTGGGCTTGCGCAGGTCGAGGTACAACTCGTCCAGTTGCGCCTGGTCGATATATCCCGGCGCGTCGAGCATCATGTCGCGCCCGGCGTTGTTCTTCGGGAAGGCGATGTAGTCGCGGATCGAGTCCGAGCCGCCGAACAACGAGCACAGGCGGTCGAACCCGAAGGCGAGGCCTCCGTGAGGGGGCGCGCCGTACTTGAAGGCGTTCATCAGGAAGCCGAAGCGCTTCTGCGCCTCCTCGGGGGTGAATCCCAGCAGCTCGAACATCTTTTCCTGCAGTTTCGAGTCGTGGATACGGATCGAGCCGCCGCCGATCTCCGTGCCGTTGCATACGAAGTCGTAGGCGTTGGCCCGCACGCGCCCGGGGTCGCTGTCGAGGAACTCGATATCCTCGGGCTTGGGCGAGGTGAAGGGGTGGTGTACGGCGTAGTAGCGCTGCGTCTCGTCGTCCCATTCGAAGAGGGGGAAGTCGACCACCCACAGCGGGGCAAACTTCTTCGGGTCGCGCAGCCCCAGCTGCTGGGCCACTTCGAGGCGCAGGGCGCAGAGCTGCGTGAGGGTCTTGAACTTCTTGCCGCAGAGGATGAAGACCATATCGCCGGCCTTGGCGCCGCAGCGCTCGGCCATGGCGCGCACCTCTTCGGACGTGTAGAACTTGTCGATCGAGGATTTCACGCCGCCTTCGGCCTCCATGCGGATCCAGATGAGCCCCTTGGCGCCGATCTGCTGGCGCTTGACGAACTCCGTGAGGGCATCGATCTGCTTGCGCGTGTACGAAGCGCAGCCCGGGGCGGCGAATCCCGTGATGTATTCGGCGTCGTCGAAGACCGAGAATCCGTGCCCCTTGGCCAGGTCCGTGAGGTCGGCGAACTCCATGCCGAAGCGCAGGTCGGGCTTGTCCGATCCGTATTTCTCCATGGCCTCGATCCACGGCATGCGGCGCAGCGGCTCCGTGAAGTCGATGCCCAGCACGGTTTTGAACATGTGCTTGGCCCAGCGCTCGAAGATTTCGAGCACGTCCTCCTGCTCGACGAATGACATCTCGCAGTCGATCTGGGTGAATTCGGGCTGGCGGTCGGCGCGCAGGTCCTCGTCGCGGAAGCAGCGCACGATCTGGAAGTAGCGGTCGTATCCGGCGACCATCAGCAGCTGCTTGAGGGTTTGGGGCGACTGCGGCAGGGCATAGAACTGATTGGGCGACATGCGGCTCGGGACGACGAAGTCGCGGGCACCCTCGGGGGTGGAGTTGACCAGGTAGGGGGTCTCGATCTCGAGGAATCCCTCGTCGGAGAGGAACCGGCGGATCTCCTGGGCCATGCGGTGGCGCAGGATCATGTTGCGTTGCAGGGGCGGGCGGCGCAGGTCGAGGTAACGGTACTTCATGCGCAGGTCGTCGCCGCCGTCCGAGACCTCCTCGATGGTGAAGGGAGGCACCTCGGCCTCATGCAGCACACGGATTTCGGCGGCCGACACCTCGATGTCGCCCGTAGGCATCTTGGGGTTTTTCGACTCGCGTTCGATGACTTTTCCGGTGACCTGGATGACCCATTCGCGGCCCAGGCGTGCGGCCGTTTCGCGTGCCTCGGCCGGGGAGTGCTCCTCGACGACGATCTGCGTCAGTCCGTAGCGGTCGCGCAGGTCGATGAAGGTCATGGCTCCGAGGTTGCGGATTTTCTGTATCCACCCGGCCAGGGTGACGGTCTCGTTTACGTTGCCGGCTCTCAGACAGCCGCAAGTATGAGTTCTGTACATGGTATCTGTGTTTTGTTTGTGTCGTGTTCCGATGCGGAAGGGCAAAGTTAAGCAAAACTCCCGAAAAACGGAACGTCCGGAGGTTATTTTCTTCGTTGCGAGGTGCTTTCCGCGAGTTTTTTGTATTTTTGCGGACGGGAAACGCGCTGTCCGGCGGACGGCGGGGAGCGACGAAACATGGAAAATCAGCGACAAATCGATGAAAAATTCATGCGCCTGGCACTAAACGAGGCGCGGAAAGCGTTACAAGAACAGGAGGTACCCATCGGGGCGGTGGTCGTCTCGGGTGACGCGGTGATCGGCCGGGGCCACAACCTCGTCGAGACACTGTCCGATCCCACGGCGCATGCCGAAATGCAGGCCCTGACGGCCGCGGCTGCGACACTGGGAGGCAAATACTTGAAGGAGTGTACGCTCTATGTTACGGTCGAACCGTGTATCATGTGTGCCGGGGCGATCGGTTGGGCGCAGGTCAGCCGTGTGGTGTGGGGCGCCGACGACCCCAAAAAGGGGTACCGCCGGTACAGTGCCTCGGTTTTCCATCCCAAGACGCAGGCCGAATCGGGCGTGCTCCGTGAAGAGTGCGAGTCGTTGATGACCGGTTTTTTTGCCGGTTTGCGCGATTAGAATTTGGTGAAAAAGGAAAAAAATTCTTAATTTTGCAATTAAAGTGCCCGAGTCGGGCAGATGGAACGAGATTTAAAAATCATAAAGCAAGGAAAAAATGAAAAAATTATTTGTTTCGGTAATCGCGTTGATGGCGGCAGCGACGCTGTCGGCGCAGGATGTAACGGCCATTTACAACGAGGCCGCGGCCGCTTATGGCGCCAAGGATTTTGCCGGTGCCGCCGCGAAGTTCGAGCAGGTGATCGACCTGGGTATGGACAACGAAGAGGCTGCGTCGTTGGTTGCTACGGCCAAGGCTACGCTTCCCAAATGCTACTTCATGTTGGGCGGTGCTTCGCTCAAGAGCCAGGATTATGATACCGCGCTGACGAATTTCACCAAGTCGGCCGAGCTGGCCGAGTTGTACGGCGACATGACGCAGCAGGCGAAGTCGAACGGCTGGGTGGCCAAGATTTACCAGATTCAGGGTGGCGATGCCTTCAACAACAAGGACTACGCTACGGCCGTCGGTATCTTCGAGAAGGGTTACAAGGCTGACCCCGACAACACCTCGATGGCGTTGAACCTGGCCATGAGCTATTGCGAGTTGGGCGAGTACGAGAAGGGTATGGATATCTACGAGGCCATTGCCGCCAAGACGCATCCGAAGTATGCCGACGATGCCGCCAAGGCCAAGGAGATGATGGCGCTTTATACGAACAACAAGGTGGCCGAGATGCAGGGCGCCGGCGACTATGACGGCATCATCGCCATGGCCGACGCACAGCTGGAGAAGAATCCCGCCAGCGCATTGTTCCAGAATGTCCGCCTGCAGGCCTATGCCAACAAGAAGGATTACGACAAGGTGATCGAGCTGGCTCAGGCCGCTATCGACGCTCAGACCGAGGAGGAGGACAAGAGCCTGATGTACTACCTGCTGGGTGCTGCCTACAACGCCAAGGAGATGAAGGCGCAGGCAATCGACGCATTCCAGAAGGTGACGGCCGGAGCGGCTGCCGAGAGTGCCAAGACCGCCCTGTCCGAACTGTCGAAATAGTTGTCCGGCATTCGTTTTTCTGCGGACTTCCCGTTGCGGAAGTCCGCTTTTTTTGTTATATTGGCGCTGGTTGCCCTCTCCGGGGCGTGTTCTTTGGGATGTGTTTTCCGGTGCGTTTCCCCGGCGTGTTCATTGGGCCGTAGTTTTCGGGCGCGTTTCCGGGAGGCGTTCGGGCAAGTCAGGCCCCTTATTTCCGGCGATTGCGCAGGATGTTCCGTTGCAGGCGGTCCAGGCCGCTGCGCGTAAGGGGCGTAGCGCCGCAGCGCGCTTCGAAAGCCGCCTGGTCCATGGCAAGCCAGTCGGCGGCCTCCATGGCAAGCGGGTCGAACGTTGGATCGAACTCCGCATTGCGGTGCATCGGGGCCTTGAGGTTGTGGGGACAAACATTCTGGCAGGCGTCGCAGCCGAAGATCCAGCCGTGAAGATCGATCTCCGTGGCGGGGGCCTGTTCGACGGTGTGGCACGAGATGCAGCGGCCGGTGTCGATCATCCGCTCTTCGGAGACGGCCCCCGTGGGACAGGCGTCGATGCAGCGGCGGCAGGAGCCGCATCCGACCCCTTCGAGGGGCGAGTCATAACGGTCGGCTTCGTCGGCAAGGAGCAGCTCTCCGAGCAGGACGAAGGTGCCGAAACGCGGGGTGACGAGCAGCGATTGCCGCCCAATCCATCCCAACCCTGCCTCGACGGCCAACTGCTTTTCGGCCAGGGGCGCGGTGTCGACGAAGACGCGGCCCCGCAGCCCGGGGTTCCGGGATTGCAGGGCCTCGAGCAGCCGGTGCAGCATCTGCCTGAGGGTCGTGTGGTAGTCGGTCGTGACGGCATAGGAGGCTACGCGGGCACAGTGTTCCGGGGGATAGCCTTCGCTGACGCGGTTCTTGTAGGCGACGGCGCAGACCACCGCGGTGCGGGCTCCGTTGACCAACAGCCGCGGGTCGAAGCGTTTGTCGGCATGGCGCTCCATGTAGCTGAGCGACGATTGCCACCCGCGCTCGATCCAGCGGCGGTAGCGCGTTTCGTTGTCGGTCAGGTGGCGGCAGGCGGCGATGCCGCAATCGTCGAATCCGATCTCCGCGGCGAGAGATTTGATGGTCCGTTGGTCGAGCATGGGTTGTTTTTATGCCAAAAGTAGTGGATTTCGGGCAGAAATTAGTAATTTCGCACGCAATATTTCGTTATACGGACAAATAACCATATTTCGTAACAGCGATGTTATTCGATACCCTTTACGACCTGGCCCGCAACAGCGTGGAACAGTATGCGTCGAAAGTCGCCTTCTCGATGTACGAGGGCGACGACCTTACCTACGCCGAAGTGGGCCGCCGCATGGCCCGCATTCAGGATATCCTGACCGGAGCCGGGCTTCGTGCCGGCGACAAGGTCGCTCTGCTGAGCAGCAACATGCCCAACTGGGGCGTCTGTTATTTTGCCGTGACGTCGGCAGGCATGATCGCCGTGCCGATTCTTCCCGACTTTTCGGGCGAGGAACTCGACATGATTATCGAGCATTCCGAGGCCCGTGCGCTGCTGGTCTCCGACCGGTTGTTCACCAAACTCTCGAAGGCAACCATCGCGCGGCTCAATGTCGTGATCCGCACGAAGAATCTCGGGGTCATTGCGCAGCGTGTCCGCGGTGAAGGTTCGACGGCGGTTCCGAAGCCCGACGACCTGGCCGTGATCATATATACGTCGGGTACGACCTCCAAACCCAAGGGCGTGATGCTCACCCACCGGGCCCTGTGCGCCCAGGTGCGCCTTTCGTCGGCGATCTTCCCGGTCGGGGGCGACGACACGTTTCTCTCGGTGCTTCCCCTGTCGCATACTTACGAGTGCTCGATCGGCATGATCTACCCCTTCTCGATGGGGGCCCGGGTCGTCTATCTCGACCGTCCTCCCACGGCCTCGGCGCTGATGCCGGCCCTGCGCGATGTCCGGCCGACGGTGATGCTCATCGTGCCGTTGATTATCGAGAAGATCTACCGGCACCAGGTGCTTGCCAAGTTCAACTCCAACCGCCTTTGGCGCACGCTCTACCGCGTGGGTTTCATGCGCCGCTACCTGCACCGCGTGGCGGGCAAGAAGTTGATGAAACTCTTCGGACGCCGCCTGCGTTTCCTGGGCATCGGCGGGGCGAAGCTCGACGGCGGGGCCGAACGGTTCCTGCTCGAGGCGAAGGTGCCCTATGCCATCGGATACGGGCTGACGGAAACGGCCCCGCTGCTGGCCGGCGCGGCCCCCTCGCAGGTGCGCCTCGGATCGACGGGCCCGCAGGCTCCCGGGGTGGAGTTGCGTCTTGAGAATGTCAACCCCGAGACGCGCCAGGGTGAGATCGTGGCGCGCACGCCGAGCATCATGCTCGGATACTACAAGAATCCCGAGGCGACGCGTGAGGTCTTTACCGCCGACGGGTGGTTCCGCACGGGCGACCTCGGGGAGTTCGACCGCGACGGATGGCTCTACATCAAGGGGTGTCTGAAGAACATGATCGTGGGCCCGGGGGGTGAGAACATCTATCCCGAGGACATCGAGAGCGTTTTGAACTCGCACGTCTGCATCGCCGATTCGATCGTCACGGAGCAGGAGGGACGCCTGATAGCCCTTGTCCATTTCAACCGCGACGAGATCGAGGCGATGATCGACGACTGGCGCGAGGAGTGGGAGACGAAGAAGGAGGCCCTGGAGGCGAAGACCGAACAGCTCAAGCGCGAGATCATGGAGTTCGTGAATGCCAAGGTGAACCGTTTTTCGCGCATCTCGGAGGTGGTCGAGGAGAAACAGGAGTTTGTCAAGACCCCGACGCACAAGATCAAACGGTTCCTCTATAACCGCAAGGGACAACCTGCGGGAGAGCATCCCTCCCCGGCGGACGGGAAGTCTGGGGCGCAAGAAAAAACCTCGCTGTAAGGCGAGGTTTTTTTCTTGCATGGATTGAAGCTGTCGGCGTTCCGAGATATGCCCGGCTTTCCCTTATTATACTGGCAATGACACACGGAGCGCCTCGCAAAAGCGGGCGCTCCGTGTGTCATTCGTTGCATTATCCGGCCTCTCCCGGACGGTATTCCGGGCCTGGCCCTCAGGAGGCGGGCTGCGGCTCCGGGAGGGCGTCGACCGAGTCGGGACGGTCGCCCACGTCGATGAGGTTCTCTTCCGAGACTCCCAGCGAACGGTAGTAGTCGTTCAACTCGGCAACGATTTCGCGCCGTCCGGCGTAGCTGGCCAGGTAATAGACGTCACCCAGCTCGTCGAGTTTGTCGTCGATGACGCCCGAAACCAAATCCCCCTTCGCCCCGTCGAACGTCAGGTAGTACTCGATGTACTCGATGAGTGTCCGGGCGTATTCTCTCAGCAGGGCGTCTCCCTTTTCGGCCGCCTGTTCGTTGCCCATGGCCGACGCGGCATAGTACGCTTCCAGGAAGGGATAGGTATTGGCGTCGGTGAAGCGTATCTGCGAAGTCGGGAGGCGCTGGAGCCCCAGGTCGAGCAGTTCGACGGCTTCGTCGACGCGCTCCTGACGCAGCAGCTCCTTCGCCACGCGGGCGAACGAGTCGCGGGCGTGCGAGGCCGAGAGGTTGTATTGGATGAAGTAGTCGGCATAGACCCGCGGGTCGGCGAGGTTCCCGTAACGGAACGTGTCGCGCAGCAGCGGGGCCGTATAGTCGGTGTCGATGCGTCCGATCTCATAGGGGCTCTGCGTCGGGGTGAGGATCGGCACCAGTCGGTATGCGTAGCCGTCGAACTGGAGGTAGTCGAGCAACCCGAAATCCTGCATGATGTAGACCTGGGTCATGTAGATCGGGCGCTTCCAGTCGAAGTTGGCCAGCATGTCGAGAATCATCAGCTGGCTTTTGTCGAGCGACCCCTTGCGCAGGTTGAGGTAGACCGTGTCGACCATCTTGTCGCGGTCCTTCTCGGCCACGATGCCCGAGGCGATGGCGTTCTCCTTGTTTACCGGCAGGGCAATGCGTTTGGTGGGGATGTAGTCCACCGTCGATCCGTCGACCAGGGGCACCTTGCTGCGGGGATCCTCGCTGCGTACGAAATCCATCACCTCCTTGATGTCCACCGCGCGGTCGATGCGGTCGATTACGTAGATGTTGTCGTTGCAGTAGGTGTATTTGCTCTTGGGCAGTGAGAAGGGGACTCCGGGGGCGTCGTTGGCCCGGGTCTTCATCTCGTCGATGTACCATTCGCCACCGAGGTAGGAGGTGTTCATGATACGCACGTCGGGACGCACGCCATATACCTCCTGGTTGTTCCACAGCGGGAAGGTGTCATTGTCGCCGTAGTTGAGGATGATCGAGTTGGGCAGGGTCGACTGGAGGTAGTTCCAGCCGATGTCGCGGGCGAGCGTCCGGTGCGAACGGTCATGGTCGTCCCAGTTCTGGGCGGCGAGCAGTACGGGCACGCCGAGACCCAGGAGGGTTGCTGCGGCGGCTGTCGCCACCGAACTGCGGTGCGTGAGCCATGCGATCAGGTCGCGCAGGGCCAGGACGCCGAGGCCGATCCAGATCGAGAAGGCGTAGAACGATCCGGCGTAGACGTAGTCGCGTTCGCGGGGTTCGCCGGGCGAGGTGTTGAAGTAGAAGACCAGCATGACGCCCATCATGATGAAGAGCCACATGACGATCGAGAAGTTGCGCTGGTCGCGGTTGAGCTGGTAGAAGAGCCCGATGAGGCCGAGCAGCAGGGGCAGGAAATAATAGGTGTTGCGCCCCTTGTTCTCGGCGATTTCGCGCGGGAGGTTCTCCTGCGGTCCAAGGTAGAGTTCGTCGATCCACTTGATGCCCGAGAGCCAGTTTCCGTCGGTGATGGTCGGACGGGACTCGGAGGGCTGGATGTCGCTCTGGCGTCCCACAAAGTTCCACATGAAGTAGCGCCAGTACATGTACGAGAGCTGGTAGCTGAACAGGAAGTTGAGGTTTTCGCCGAAGGTCGGCTCCACGACCGTGCGGCTTTCGCCGTCAGCGTTGGTGTAGACCTTCTTGCGGCCGTAGTCGAGCACCTCGCCGCGCATCGGGCGGCCCTGTTCGTCACGGAGTATTTCGCCGTTTTCGTCGCGCAGCGTCTCGGTCTTGGTGCGGTAGGCGGCCCACTCCTTGTAGGCGCGTTCGTCTTTGGCGTAGTTCCACATGCGCGGGAAAAGGTGCATGAACTCCGGGGAGTGGGTGTATCCCTTGAGCACCGTAGCCTTCTTGTACTTGCCGTCCTCGTCGAGGTAGCGTATGGTCTTCTCCTTGACCCCCTCGGGAGGTGCCGAATAGTAGGCTCCGTACAACAGCGGGCGGTCGCCGTACTGGTCGCGGTTGAGCACCGAGAGCAGGGCGTGGGGGTTGTTGGGGTTGTTGGAGTTCATCGGCGGGTTGACCGCGGCGCGGATGGTCATCGAGGCGTAGGAGGAGTATCCGATGAGGATCATCGTCGTGGAGAGCAGCAGCATGTTGAGCACCACGCGGCCCTTCCGGTGGGCCTTCCAGGCGGCCCATCCCAGCCCGATGATCAGTGCCAGAGCGAAGACCACCATGCCGGAGTTGACCGGCAGGCCGAGCGTATTGACGAAGAGGGTGTCGACCTGAGCACCGAGCCAGACGGTATAGGGGATGATGATGTTGTTGACGAAGATGAGCAGGGCGGCGGCGATAAGGGTCGTGTAGATGATTCCCTTTCCGGTCACCCGTTCGGTTTTGCGGAAGTAGTAGATGAAGACCAGCGCGGGGATACAGAGCAGGTTGAGGATGTGTACACCGATCGAGAGGCCCATGAGGTAGGCGATCAGGATGATCCAGCGCGAGGCATGGGGCTCGTCGGCCTGCTCTTCCCACTTGAGCATGAGCCACACGACGAGGGCGGTGAACATCGACGAGAGGGCGTAGACTTCGCCCTCGATGGCCGAGAACCAGAAAGTGTCGGTGAAGGTGTAGGCGAGGGCTCCTACGGCTCCGGCGCCGAGGATCGCCACGGTATTGGCCGTCGTGAGGGTTTGCCCGCCGCGTGTGACGAGCCGTCGTGCGAGGTGGGTGACGGTCCAGAAGAGGAAGAGGATACAGAAGGCGCTGGCCAGCGAGTTCATGGCGTTGACGGCGATACCTACGCCGTCGGGGTTTCCGAAGGCGAAGAGGGTGGCCAGGCGTGCGAGCATCATGAAGAGCGGGGCTCCGGGCGGGTGTCCGACTTCGAGTTTGTAGGAGGTGGCGATGAACTCCGAGCAGTCCCAGAGGCTCGACACCGGCTCCATGGTCATCAGGTAGACGATGGCCGCAATGGCGAAGACGGCCCATCCCGTGATGTTGTTCCAGCGTTTGAAAAGCGTCATATTTTCGTGAATGAAAAGCGAATGATCGGGCAAATTTAGTGATTTAACGGGGGATTTCCAACAATTATTTCATCCGCGGGGCGATGAACGGGGGTGAAACGTCCGATTTTGCCGTCGGAACAACGGAACGGCGGGTTGCGACGTGCGGGGCGGCCGGGCCGGCGGTGCCCGGGTTGCATGCCCCGGGTTTTCGGGGGCGGTTTTCGGTCTCCGGGTTTTCGGGGACGGTTTTCGGGGCTCGGGCTTCGGTCGCCGCGGGCCGAAACGCGGCCCGGATACCTTTTTTCGACCCCCGGCATGCGGAATCTCGTGAAAAAATCGTAACTTTACCCGTTCAAAAGGCATATAATTTTTCGATTATGGATTCCAAACTCGTGCTTTACAATACGCTCACCCGCCGCAAGGAGGAGTTCGAACCGCTGACTCCCGGACGCGTGGGCATGTACGTCTGCGGCCCGACGGTCTATGGCGATCCCCACCTGGGGCACGCCCGCCCGGCCGTGACCTTCGACCTGCTGTTCCGCTACCTCAAGGCCTCGGGCTACAAGGTGCGCTACGTGCGCAACGTGACCGACGTCGGTCACCTGGAGCATGATGCCGACGAGGGCGAGGACAAGATCGCCAAGAAGGCGCGCCTCGAACAACTCGAACCGATGGAGGTGGCCCACTACTACACGGAGCGTTACCACCGTGCGATGGACGCGCTGAACGTCGAGAGCCCCTCGATCGAACCTTACGCTTCGGGCCATATCATCGAGCAGATCGCCTTCGTACAGCGGATTCTCGACGAGGGGTACGCCTACGAGTCGAACGGCTCGATCTACTTCGATGTGGAAAAGTACAATGAGAAATACAACTATGGCCGCCTTTCGGGGCGCAACCTCGAAGACATCATGACCAATACGCGCGAGTTGGACGGGCAGTCGGACAAGCGCCACTCCTACGACTTCGCGTTGTGGAAGAAGGCCGCGCCCGAACACATCATGCGGTGGCCGTCGCCCTGGGGCGAAGGGTTCCCGGGCTGGCACATGGAGTGCTCGGCCATGTCGACGCGCTACCTGGGCGAGCGGTTCGACATCCACGGCGGCGGCATGGACCTGATGTTCCCGCACCACGAGTGCGAGATCGCGCAGTCGACCGCAGCGCTGGGCCACGATTCGGCCCGCTACTGGGTGCATAACAACATGATTACGATCAACGGGCAGAAGATGGGCAAGTCGCTCGGGAACTTCATCACGCTGGAGGAGCTCTTTACGGGCAACCACCGCCTGCTGGCCCAGGCCTACACGCCGATGACGATCCGTTTCTTCGTGCTGCAGGCCCACTACCGCTCGACGCTCGACTTCTCGAACGAGGCGCTGCAGGCCGCCGAGAAGGGGCTCGACCGCCTGATGAAAGGCATTGAGACGCTGGGCAAGATACAGCCCTCCGCCGCGTCGACCGTTCAGCCCGCGGAGCTGGAGGAGCGGTGCCGTGCGGCGATGGACGACGACCTGAACTCCCCGATGGTGATCTCGGCGCTCTTCGACTGGGTGCGCACGATCAACCAGCTCGCCGACGGCACGCAGACGATCTCGGCCGACGACCTCGAGGCCCTGAAGGCCACCGTGCACCGCTACGCTTTCGACATCCTGGGACTGCGCGACGAGAAGGCCGCCGGCACGGCTGCCGGGCGTGACTACGTGACGCCGCTCGTGGAGATGCTGCTCGACATCCGCCAGGGGGCCAAGGCCGCGAAGGACTGGGCGACGTCGGACCGCATCCGCGACGGATTGACGGCCGCGGGTATCCGCGTCAAGGACCGCAAGGACGGCTCGGACTGGGAACTGGAGTAAACACATCGAAGAATAAACGGAAAATGAACAACACCAGAGGATTCATACATCGGATCGTTTGCCGGACGGGGGCCTTGAGCCTTGCGGTGGTTGTTTGTGCGGTGCTCTTCTCGGGTTGCGCGTCGAACTCCTACCTGGTGGCCCGTCGGGGGACGTCGGTGGTCGACGGAATGCCCGACGCGCAGCAGCTGGACAGCCTCACGCGCCATCCGATGACGGTCGGCGCCGAGGAGTGCTACGCGTTGCTGTTCGACCTGCTGCAGCGTGAAGGGTGTCTGATCGAGAGCGCCGACAAGGCCTCGGGCCTTATCGTGGCGCGGCAGGTGCTGACCGAGGAACCGGTGATTATCGTGCCGATGGCCGGGGAGATCCGCCGTCTGAGCTTCGTCGTGCAGCCGGCGCACCTTACCAGCGAAGTGCGGCTCACGGTTTATGTCTCGCATCAGTGGTATTTGGACGATGCGTCGGGCTTTACGACCGAGGAGCTGGGCCTGTCGACCGATCCGGAGATTTACCGCAGCTGGTTCGAGAAGCTCGACCGCGCGGTGCCGCGGTAGGCGGGTGCTGCGGGTGTGCCTGTGGTAAGGCCCTGTCCTCCGTTTTGGCGGGAGTTTTCCGCAAGGGGAGCGTACAGGGGCGGATACGCGCGGCTTGAATGAAGAATCTGTAAGCA
>DXGO01000146.1 GCA_019113885.1 Candidatus Alistipes intestinipullorum
AAGGTTGTCTATGCAACGTCGAAAGGCGTGGATTTCATCATCTGCGACCACCACCTCCCGGCCGAGGAGATTCCCCGTGCCGTAGCCGTTCTGGACCCCAAGCGGGTCGACTGCACCTACCCGTTCGACGAGTTGTCGGGCTGCGGCGTAGGTTTCAAACTCGTGCAGGCCTATGCCCAGAAGAACAACATCCCCTTCGAGCAGATCATGCCGCTGCTCGACCTGCTGGTCGTCTCGATCGCCTCGGACATCGTGCCGCTGGTGGGCGAGAACCGCATCCTGGCGCACTTCGGGTTGAAGAACCTCAACCGCGAGCCGTCGAAGGGGCTGCTGTCGATCATCAAGATCTGCGGGCTGGACAAGCACAACATCACCATCGACGACATCGTCTTCAAGATCGGGCCGCGCATCAACGCCGCCGGGCGCATGCGCATGGACGAGAACGACGAGAACGCCTCGCCTTCGGGCGGACATGCGGCCGTGGAACTCCTGATCGAGGGCAACGAGAGCGTCGCCGCGGAGTTCGGCAACGTGATCGACTCCTACAACCAGGACCGCAAGTCGATCGACCGCCACGTCACGCAGGAGGCCCACGAATACATCGAGCAAAATCCGGCGATGAAGCAGCTGAAAAGCACGGTGATCTACAACCCGCGCTGGATGAAGGGCATCGTCGGGATCGTAGCCTCGCGCCTGATCGAAACCTACTATCGCCCGACGGTGGTCCTGACGATGAGCAACGGATACGTCACCGGCTCGGCACGCTCGGTTCCGGGCTTCGACCTCTACCAGGCGGTGGAGTCGTGCTCCGACCTGCTGGAGAACTTCGGAGGCCACATGTACGCCGCCGGGCTGACGATGCGTCCGGAGAATGTCGAGGAGTTCACCCGGCGGTTCAACGCCTTCGTCGAGGAGAACATCGACCCGCAGATGCTCATTCCGCAGGTCGACATCGACAGCGAACTGCTCTTCTCGGACATCACCCCGTCCTTCCGCAAGGAGTTGAACCGTTTCCAGCCCTTCGGCCCCGGGAACACGGCGCCGGTCTTCGTGACCTACGGCGTGAGCAACCACGGGGAGGCCAAACTCGTGGGTATGGAGAGCGAGCACCTGCGCATGGACCTGATGCAGCGACAGAAGCCCAACACGAAGATCCAGGCCATCGCCTTCCAGCAACCGACCCATTACGAGTGGGTGCACGCCGGCCGTCCGATCGACGTCTGCTACCAGATTGTCGAAAACCACTATCGCGGCACGGTCTCGACGCAGTTGCGCGTGAAGGACATCAAGCCGGTGACGGGCAAGTAGGGGAGTCGCGCTCGGAAAAAGAAAGAAGGATGCCTTTGAGGCATCCTTTTTTGCATGTTCAGGACGGGCAACCCGGGCTGCCGGGAGCCACGACAACGGGTTACGGCAGGCGAATGATCCGCAGGCTGTCGTCGCAGGGCGGCAGCGGCGCAGGCTGGAAGTCGGAGTATCCGACAGCGATGGCGCACAGCGGCTCGCACCCCTCGGGAATGGGCAGGAACGTACGCAGATAATCGGCAGCCTGTTCGCCCTCGGGATCGTCTTTGCGCCGCGGGCGGCCATGGATGTGCACCCAGCAGGAGCCGAGACCCTCGTCGACGCATGCCAGCTGGAGGATGGTCGCCGAGATCGAGGCGTTCTCACGCCACAAGTCACCGGCCGTAGTGTCCCCCAGCACGACGATAGCCAGGGGAGCGTTTTTCAGAAAGCCCGAGCCGTAATCGCGCATATCGGCCATACGAACCACCAATTCGGGATTGTCGACTACCAGGAATCGCGTCGTGCGCGTATTGCGGGCCGAGGGGGCGGTGAGGGCCTCGGCCAGCAGGCGGTCGACGACCTCACGGGGTACCGGACGATCCGAGAACTTGCGGATCGAGCGGCGTTTGTTTATTAAATCCTTGAATTCCATAGGCTTCACTATTTCATGTATGGATTACAAAAATAGTGAAAAAAACGCTATCTTTGAGAATCTAAATTCGGAAAACCATGGAATACCGTTTTACCATCGCCCTGATCTACGACTTCGACGGAACCCTCGCTCCGGGCAACATGCAGGAGTACGACTTCATCCCGGCCGTCGGAAAGAGCAACAAGGAGTTCTGGTCGGAGGCCAACGCCCTGGCCGAGGAGCAGGATGCCGACATGGTGCTGACCTACATGGCGCGCATGATCCAGGAGGCCAAATCGACGGGGCTGTCGCTGCGCCGCGAAGCCTTTCAGGAGTCGGGACGCCGCGTGACGCTCTTCAACGGCGTGAAGGAGTGGTTTTCCCGGATCAACAACTACGGGGCCGAGCGCGGCATCCGCATCCTGCACTACATCAACTCCTCGGGGCTGAAGGAGATCATCGAGGGGACGGAGATCGCCCATGAGTTCCGCAAGATCTACGCCTGCTCGTTCCTCTACGACGTCGACGGCATCGCCTACTGGCCGGCCGTGGCGGTCAACTACACCAACAAGACGCAATTCATCTTCAAGATCAACAAGGGCGTGGAGTCGGTCTTCGACTCGAAGCTGGTGAACCGCTACATTCCCGAAAACGAGCGTCCCGTACCGTTCCGCCGCATGATCTACGTCGGCGACGGCACGACCGACATCCCCTGCATGCGCCTGGTGAAGAACTCCGGAGGGCACTCCATCGCGGTCTACAACCCCGACCGGAAGGGGGCCCGCAAGGAGCTCGGGGCATTGATCCACGACAACCGCGTGAGCCACGTCTGCCCGGCCGACTACCGCGAGGGGTCGGAGATGGACGTGCTGGTAAAGACCATCATCGACAAAATCGACCTCGACGACCGCCTCGAGCAGCTCGAAGTGGTAAAATAGACAACCGCGGCCATGGCTTATTCGGGATTGCGAGGGTTGCGGACGGCGTGGCTCGGATACTCCCCGGAGTGGACGGCCGGGATGAGGCGCCATCGGGCGGCTGCAGGAGCCGCCGCAGGGGTACTGTTCCTCTGCACCCTGATCCCTTACGCCGGATTTCCGGCCCTTTGTGCCGCAGCGCTTTGCTGTACGGGTCTCTACGCCGACAACGAACCCCTCTCGCTGCTGCTGCTTCCCGAACGCGGCAGCGCCCGGATACTCGTCGGCAAGGTCCTCACGGCCTGGAGAAACTACTTCCTGGCAGCAGCTCCTTTCGCACTGCTCGCGCTGCTCGCCCATCCCCGCACCGCATGGATGGCCGCTGCATGGATCCCCTTCGCAGCCCTCGTGCTGATGTACGCCGTGCTGGCCAAATACGCCCGCTACGACCCCTCCACCGAACATCCGAAACTCTCGGGAACGACGCGGGTCGGCTACCTCGGGTTCCTCGTGCCGCTCTTTCTGCCCGTCACGCTCTGCCTGATCGTCGCCTACGCCTTGCGGGCCGAACGCAACCTCAACCGATACCTCTATGATTACGATTGATGCGCTGACCGTCCGCTACGGATCGTTGACGGTCTTCGACGGCTTGACGATGCACCTCTCGGAGCAAGCCGTGCACGGAGTAGTGGGGGTCGACGGTGCGGGGAAGAGTTCGCTCCTCAGGGCGGTTTACGGGATTATCACACCCGACAGCGGCTCCGTGACCCGCGCAGGGCATCCCCTGCGGCGGCGTGACATGGCCTACCTCGAGGACGAACCGCGATTCTACGACGGCTTGACCGGACGCGACCTGCTCGACCTCACGGCCCACTGCCACCCGTCGTCCGACCCGGCGCCCTACGTGCGGCTCTTCGCGCTGCCCGTCGACCGGCCGATCGCCGCGTGGCCGGCGGGAATGAGGAAAAAACTCGCCCTCACCGTCGCACTGATGCAGCGCAAGCCGCTGCTGCTCCTGGACGAACCCTTCGACGGACTCGACGCGCAGAGCCTCTACACCGTACGGCAGCTCATTGCGCAATGCCGCGACGAAGGGAGCACGGTGCTCGTCACGTCGCAACGGCTCGCAACGCTCGAACCTTTGTGCGACGACATCCGGTTGCTCGACGAAGGACGCGTTACGGCCGAATACCGCCGCGGGGAGTATGCCCGGGCGGCAGGGGAGTTGGAAAAGTTTTTCGCCCGCCATTACCTGACCTGTTACCACGGAAAAATCAACTGATACCACGATGAAGATCATCTTTGCAACCAACAACGCCCACAAACTCAGCGAAGTGCAGGCTGTCCTGGGCGACGGCTTCACCCTCCTTACGCCGCGCGACTGCGGCATCACCGAAGAGATTCCCGAGGAGCAGGAGACCCTCGAGGGCAACGCCTCGCAAAAGGCACACTACCTTCACGACCGCACCGGTCTGGACTGCTTCGCCGACGACACGGGACTCGAGGTAGCGGCCCTGGGCGGCGCCCCGGGCGTCCACTCGGCACGCTACGCCACCGACGGACACGACTTCGCGGCCAACAACCGCCTACTGCTGAAAAACCTCGAAGGCGTCACCGACCGCCGGGCCCGTTTCCGCACGGTCATCTCGCTGATCCTCCACGGCGAGGAGCACCTCTTCGAAGGAATTGTCGAGGGGCGCATCCTCGACCACGAGACGGGCCACGAAGGGTTCGGGTTCGACCCGCTGTTCGTACCCGACGGCGCGGAGAAGAGCTTCGCCGAGATGACTCCCGCGGAGAAAAACGCCATTTCGCACCGCGGGCGCGCCGTGCGCAAGCTGGCCGAGTTCCTTCACGCACTCGAAAAGTAACCCTGCACCATGAAACCGATCGAGACCGTGCGGTGGGGAATTCTGGGCTGCGGCGACGTCTGCGAACGCAAGAGCGGCCCGCCGATGTACCTCACGGAGCATTCGCAGCTCGTGGCCGTGATGCGGCGCGATGCGGCCAAGGCCGCCGATTTCGCACGCCGCCACGGCGTCGCCCGCCACTACTCCGACGCGGAGGAGCTGCTCGCCGACCCCGAGGTCGACATCGTCTATGTGGCGACACCCCACGCCCTGCACTGCGAGCAGACAATCCGTGCGCTCGAGGCCGGAAAGAATGTCTACGTCGAGAAACCCATGGCGATGAACCATGCCGAATGCCTCGCAATGATCGATGCCGCCCGCCGCTGCGGCCGGAGCCTCTTCGTCGCCTACTACCGCCGCGCGCTTCCCTATTTCCTGAAGGTCCGGGAGCTGCTCGACAGCGGGGCCATCGGTACGCCGCTCACGGTCGACGTCCGCTACCTGCGGCCCGTCGACCCTATCGACCGCGACCCGCAGCACCTCCCCTGGCGCCTGCGCCGCGACATGGGCGGCGACGGCTATTTCTACGACATGGCGCCCCACACGCTCGACATCCTCGACCTGCTGCTGGGGGAGATCACCCAAGCCCGCGGCATCAGGACCAACCGTGCAGGGCTTTACGACGTGGCCGACACGGTATGCGCCACGCTGCGTTTCGCCTCGGGCGTCTCCGGCACGGGAACGTGGTGCTTCGTCGCGCCGGAGGGTCACCGCGAAGATTCGATCTGCATCATCGGCAGCCGCGGTACGCTCCGTTTCAGCACCTTTGCCTTCACGCCCATCGAGGTCTCGACCCCGCAGGGAACCGAATCCTTCGCAATAGCACCCCCACGCTACATCCAGGAACCGATGATCCGAACGATCGTCACCGAACTCCGCGGCGAAGGCCACTGCCCCTCGACGGGCGTAAGCGCTGCACGTACCTCGCGCGTAATGGATGAAATCATGGCGGAACAACCAAAATAAATGCGTATCTTTGCCGCCGTATGGAGACGAAAAACTACGACAAGGAGGAGCGGTTCGACCCGGCAACGATCGAGGCGCTGAAGGTGCATTACAGCGAGATTCTGCGCCTGCTGGGCGAGGACCCCACCCGCGAAGGACTGCTCAAGACCCCCGAACGGGTGGCCAAGGCGATGTCGTTCCTCACGAAGGGATACGACGAAAATCCCATGGAGATCATCCGCTCGGCAACGTTCCGTGAAGAGTACAAGCAGATGGTCCTGGTCAAGGACATCGAACTCTATTCGCTGTGCGAGCACCACATGCTGCCCTTCTACGGCAAGGCCCACGTGGCCTACATTCCCAACGGATACATCACGGGGCTCTCGAAAATCGCCCGCGTCGTGGAGTGCTATGCCCGGCGGCTGCAGGTGCAGGAACGCCTCACGGTGCAGATCCGCGACTGCATCCAGGCCGCGCTGAATCCCATGGGGGTCGCCGTGGTGATCGAGGCGAGCCACATGTGCATGCAGATGCGCGGCATCGAGAAGCAGCAGTCGGCAACCACCACCTCGGCCTTCACTGGGATCTTCCTTTCGGACCACCGCACCCGCGAAGAGTTCATGACCCTTATCTCACACCGCTACCGCTAACAGGGATTTCCTCCTGCACGACAACATTTTATCGCCCCGCGACCTTATCGGTTGCGGGGTCTTTTTTGGGCGGTGCCCACCCATCCCTCCGGGAGTGAAACCTCCGCCCGCCCCGGCCCGAAAATCCGGAAAGGGTCCATTCATGCTCCAAAAGGGCGACCGCAGCAAAAACCTGCCGACAGGGAACGGATTTTGAGACATCGAAAGGCACAGCAAACCAAAAAATCAAAAACAACATGAAGATCAAAAATTTACGTTACTTCGCGTACGCACTCCTTGCGGTTGCGTTCAGCTCGTGCCAGAAAGAGCCTTCCACCTCGGAGCTCAACGACGACTATCTGGTCTACACGGACTACGATACGGCAGTCGACTTCTCGGCTTTCGAAACCTACTTCATCCCCGACAGCATCCTGCTCATCGGAAGCAACTATGAGGCCGAATACTGGAAGGACGAAGATGCACAGGAGATCATCTCCACGGTCATTACCCGAATGAACAGCGCCGGGTACACCCAGACCGATGACAAAGCTACCGCCAACCTGGGCATCCAGCTCAGCTATGTAAAAAAGGTGACCTACTTCGTCGGATACAACAACCCCTACTGGTGGTGGTATTATCCCTACTACTGGGCTCCCGGATACTGGGGCGACTGGCTCGGATGGCACTACCCCTACAGCGTCTACTACGGATACACGGCCGGTTCGCTGCTCATGGAGATGGTCAACCTCGAGGCCGAACAGGAGGGCAACAAGAAACTGCCCGTCATCTGGGACGGATTCATCGGCGGGCTGCTGACCTCCGATTCACAGGTCAACCTCGAGCGCACGATCGCCGGAGTAGACCAGGCTTTCGAACAAACCCCCGTTTGGTAAAACAAATCCATCGTATCATTTAAATCGTCCGAACATGAAAACATCGAAATACCTGAAAATCGCAGCCTTCTGCACCCTGATGCTGGCTGCTGCCGTGCCGAGCAAGGCTCAGCTCTTCCCGAACACCTACATCAACATCGACTGGCAGCTCGGAGTTCCCGTCGACGCCTCCTTCGCCGACAAGACCTCGGGCTGGGGCATGAACTTCGAGGGAGGATACTTCGTCACGCCGGCCCTCACCGTAGGTCCCTTCATCTCGTACCAGACCAATCTGGAGAGCATCGACCGCCAGACCCTCGACCTGGGCGACGGCTCGCAGATGACCACCAACCAGAAACACGCGCTCTTCCAACTGCCGTTCGGCGTCGCAAGCCGTTACAACTGGATGAACGACAGCGTATTCCAGCCCTATGTGGGCTTGAAGTTGGGTGCCAGCTATGCCGAGATGTCCTCGTACTACTACGTCCTGAAGCAATATTCCGACAGCTGGGGATTCTACCTATCGCCCGAAATCGGCGCCACCATCTTCCCCTGCCCCGAATACCGCGTGGGCGTGCATGTGGCACTCTACTACAGCTTCGCCACCAACCGGAGCGATGTGCTGGTCTACTCAATCGACAATATCAACAACTTCGGCGTGCGCGTCGGAATCTCGTTCTGACCCCCTGCGACACGTCCCTGTCCGAAAAACGCCGGGCCTCCTGCTGAGAGGCCCGGCGTTTCATGTCCGGGGATTCCCGACGCCGGCATCACAAACCGCACAGAGCATCAATATGGGCAAGTTCCTCGTCGGAGAAGTCCGTATTCCGCAACGCCCGGAGGTTCTCCTCGATCTGTACCTTCGAGCTGGCCCCGATGATGACCGACGTAACCCGCGGATCGCGCAACAGCCACGCCAATGCCATTTCGGAGAGGGTCTGCCCGCGTTGCCGTGCCACATCATCAAGGGCATGCAGGCGCTCCTGCATCTCCGCCGTCAGCACGTCGCGGTGCAGCGTACGATCTTCGGCCATGCGCGAGTCGGCCGGGACTCCGTTGAGGTAGCGGCCCGTCAGCAGGCCCTGCGCCAACGGCGAGAAAGCAACGAAGCCCGATCCCGCCTCGGCGGCGAGCGGCAGGACGCCCGACGTCACGGGCTGGCGGTCGAAAAGGTTGTAACGGTCCTGGAACAGCAGGCACCGCACATCGCGCGCCGCAAGGTATTCGAACGCCTTGCGTGCCGCCCCGAGCGGATAGCGCGAAATACCGGCATACAACGCCTTGCCGCTGCGCACGATGTCGACCAACGCCTGCAGGGTCTCCTCGAGCGGCGTCTCGGGATCGTAGCGGTGCGAATAGAAGACATCCACATAGTCGAGCTTCATGCGGCGCAGGCTCTGGTCAAGGCTCGCCATGAGGTACTTGCGCGACCCCCAGTTGCCGTAGGGCCCGGGCCACATGTCGTAGCCGGCCTTCGAGGCGATGAAGAGCTCGTCGCGATAGGGGCGGAACGACCGCTCCATCAGACGGCCGAAATTCTCCTCGGCCGTACCGTACTCCGGGCCGTAGTTGTTGGCCAGGTCGAAATGGACGATGCCGCGGTCAAAAGCGTAATGGGTCATCTCCTGCACGTTGGAGAAACTTTGCCGGCTGCCGAAGTTGTGCCACAGCCCGAGCGACAGCGCAGGCAGCAACACGCCGCTGCGACCGGCCCGGCGGTAGGCCATGCCGTCGTCATAGCGCGACGGCGAGGGATTGTAAAGGGGTTCGATCATGGTGGTATCGTTATAAGGTTCGAAAAATCGGGACCCGGTCAATGAGCTTCGAGCCAGTTGCAGCCCACACCGGCATCGGCCACCAGCCGCACCTTCAACCGGGCGGCCGACTCCATCGCCTCGGTGACGATCCGCGTAACCTGCTCCTGTTCCGAGCGCAGCATGTCGACAACCAATTCGTCATGCACCTGGAGGATCACCTTCGAGCGGATTCCATCGGCGGCGAAACGCCGGTGGACGTTGATCATGGCGATCTTCATAATGTCGGCCGCCGAACCCTGGATCGGGGCATTCACGGCATTGCGCTCGGCCAGGCCACGGGCCACGGCGTTGTGCGAGGCAATGTCGTTGAGGTAGCGGCGGCGTCCGAAAATCGTCGAGACGAACCCCTCCTCCTTGGCCTTTTCGACCACCCGGTCCATGTACTCCTTGACCTTGGGGTAGGAGGCGAAATAGCCGTCGATGATCTCCCGGGCCTCCTTGCGCGGGATGTCGAGCCGCTGGCTCAGCCCGAAGGCCGAAATGCCGTAGATAATGCCGAAGTTGGCCGTCTTGGCCCTCCGACGCTCCTCGGAAGTCACCTCCGAGAGGGGCTTGTTGAACAGACGGGCTGCCGTCGCGGCATGGATGTCCTCGCCATGCTCGAAGGCCGCGATAAGCGATTCGTCGCCCGAAAGGTGGGCCATCAACCGCAACTCGACCTGGCTGTAGTCGGCCGAAAGCAGCAGGTGGTCGTCGTCCGACGGGATGAAGGCCTTGCGGATGCGGCGTCCCATCTCGTCGCGCACGGGGATGTTCTGCAGGTTGGGATTCGTCGACGAGAGGCGCCCGGTCGCCGTGACAGCCTGGTTGAACGACGTGTGGATGCGTCCCGTGCGGCGATTCACCAGCTGCGGCAGCGCCTCGACATAGGTCGACAGCAGCTTCTTGACACCACGGTACTCGAGAATCAGGTCGACGATCCGGTGCTTGTGTGCAAAACTCTGGAGGTACTCCTCATCGGTGCAGAACTGCTTGGTCTTGGTCATCTTGGGCTTCTCGGCGATGCGCATCTTCGCAAAAAGCACCTCGCCCAGTTGCCGTGTCGAGTTGATGTTCAGGTTCGGTTCTCCGGCTTCGGCACGAATCGCTGCCTCCAGTTCCAGGAGCTTCTGGTTCAACTCCACGGCATAGACGGCCAACGCCTCGCTGTCGATCCGCACGCCCGCCATCTCGATGTCGGCCAGCACGGCGATCATCGGCTCCTCGATCTCGAAATAGAGGTGCTGCAACCCGATGCGCTCGACCTCGGGGTAGAGCACCTGCTTGAGTTGCAACGTGATGTCGGCATCCTCGGCGGCATACTCCTTGACCCGTTCGACATTGACCATATCCATGGTGAGTTGCTTCTGTCCGCGGCCGATCAGGGTCTCGATCTCGATGGGACGGTAGTTGAGGTATCGCTCGGCCAGGGCATTCATGTTGTGCCGCGACTCGGGATCGAGCAGGTAGTGGAGGATCATCGTGTCGAACAGCCGCCCGCGAAGCGTGATGCCCAGATGGTGCAGCACCATGAGGTCGAACTTGATGTTCTGGCCGATCTTGGCGATCGCGTCATTTTCGAAGAGCGGTCGGATAATCTCCGTGTATTCGGTCGTGGAGGCCTCGCTGAAAGGCACGTACCACGCCTTATGGGGCTCGACGGCCAGCGACAACCCGACGATACGGTCGTTGAAAAGGTCGAAACCCGTCGTCTCGGTGTCGAAACAGAATTCCGGCCAGGCTGCGACTGCGGCAACCACCTCGCGCAGCTGCGCAGCGTTCTCGACCAGCGTATATTCGTGAGGGGTCGTCAATGCCGTGGCCATCTGCATCGCCTCGGCTTCGGCCTGCAGTTCGGCCACCGGGACCTCGGTCTGAACCGGAAGCGGAACCACCGGATCGCCGAACAGGTTGCCCTGACCCATCAATGCGGCGCGTTTGGCCGCCGCCGACTTGGCGCGCGCCATATCGGAGAGTTGCGTTTGCGCCGCCTGCTGCGGAGCGTCGGAGAGCTCCTCTGCCGGGGCGAGGTTCGCCAGGTCTCCCAGGAAAGCCTTGAAATCCAACTCCGCAAAGAGCGCGTGCAATTCGTCGAGATGCGGCTCACACATCGTGAGGTCCTCCTCGCGGAAGGCGATCGGCACATCGAGGCAGATGGTCGTCAGGCGTTTGGCCAACCGCAGGTTGTCGGCCCAGGCAGCGATCTTTTCACCCTGTTTGCCGGAAATACGGTCGACGTTCGCCAAGATGTTCTCCACCGTTCCCCACTCCTGCACCAGTTTGCAGGCGCCCTTTTCACCGATGCCCGGGACACCGGGAATGTTGTCCGAAGCATCGCCCCACAGCGCCAAGATGTCGCGCACCAACCGGGGGTCGTCGATGCCGTAACGCTCGCGAATCTCATCGCGCCCCACAATCTCGATGCTCCCCGCGGCCCCCTTCTGCTTGTAGATGCGGCAGTGGTCGCGCACCAACTGCCCGTAATCCTTGTCGGGCGTCACCATGTAGACGTCGTAACCGGCCTCGACCCCCTTCTGCGACAGGGTGCCGATCACATCGTCGGCCTCGTAGCCCTCGACCTCGAGGATCGGGATGCACATCGCCTCAAGGATGCGCTTCACGTATGGCACCGACAAGAGAATGTCTTCGGGAGTTTCAGCCCGGTTGGCCTTGTACTCGGGGAATATCTCCCGCCGGAAGCTGCCCCCCTTGGGATCGAAAGCCACCCCCAACAGATCGGGGTGTTCGCGCTTGAGCATGTCGCGCAAAAATTTCACGAAACCGAAGACCACCGAGGTGTTCATTCCGGCACGGTTGCGCATCGTCCGGCCCAGGAAGGCGTAATAATACTTGAATATCAACGCATAGGCGTCGACCAGAAACAATTTTTTCATGTGTTCGGAGCGCTATGGATGAGATATGCGGGGATTGTCTTCGGCAAACCATTCGGCATAGGAGGTGGCCGTCTCGTGCAGGCGCAGCGAATGGAGCGCAACGCCTTCCGGAAGGCGGGCCGCGATGCGCCGGGCAAAGTCATCGAGCATGTTTTCGCACGTAGGTTGATAATCCACGGACACAATATTTTGGAAGCGCACGCAAAGCGCCTTGCACAACTCCGTGCTCTGCGGTGTCGCGCGCAACACCAGCGCATGGTCGAAACGCGCAACGATCTCCTCGTTAACAATGCGTTTCAACACGCCGAAATCCATCACCATACCATATTTCGGATCAGCAGGGTCTTCCACGGGAGTCCCCTTCACCGTAACGAAGAGGCGGTAGGAGTGTCCGTGAATTTCGCGGCAGGGGCCGTCATATCCATCGAGGGCGTGCGCCGCCTCGAACGAAAATTCCTTGGTCAGTCTGATTGTTGCCATACGGCAAAGATATTCATTAAAAGCGAAAGGCGAAAAAGTATTCATCACTTTTCGCCCGAGCAAACGACACCCAACCTTGAGATCAACCAACAAAAACGGAGGTATCAATCCGCAAACAGACGAACGATACCTCCAGATAAGGCGATAGGAAACACTAATTCAACCTTTTTTCAAGAATAAAATCAACTATCTGCGCCGGATTCTCCAAACTGTGTGGATGATGATCGCACCCGGGCTTGACAATCACTTCAATAAGTCCTCCCAAACGTTCATAACGGTTTTTGAGAACTTCGAGATTTTCATCGTACGGCACCGTTCGGTCCCGGTCACCGCTGACCCCGATGATCGGGATCCTGTTTTCAGCCAACGGCAGCAAAAGATCGATCGGGTTCCCCGGGAAATCCGCTATCTGTGATTCCGAAAGATTCCACTCCACAAGCAACTCTTGCCAAAGGTCCTGCCTCTCCCGACCCGGCCAACTCTCCACATTGCAGACAGGGGCATCAAGATACAGGCACGCGATACACTCGGGATTCCGGGCGCTCCAGTTGACGGCAAACAGTCCCCCTCGGCTGAATCCTTCCAAGACAACCTTCGGAGACAGCCCATAGTATTTCAACATCGCACCGTAAAACTCATCCCCCAACCTTTGGGAACGGGGGCTTCCGTACAGAAATGCCAGGTCATAATAAACCACGTGATATCCCTCGGCAAGCATGGCGATATCGACCGACGGAAAGGCTCCGAAAAAAGCCGGACGCCATATCCACGGATTCCCGGGTCGCGGTTTCTCTGGAACAACAACAATGGCATCGCGTCCATTGTACTCGAAATCATACCGGTCATATCCGTTCCAGCGACTTTTCACCCCCGGGAAGGGTTGCGAAGCAAAATGGATCGACTTCCCCATAATTGCTTTGTAAGCGGTTTCTGCCAAAACCAACTGTCCTTGCGGATTCGGATGGACTTTATCCGGGAAGTTCTCCTCCATTCCATCCGTCACCGCATGCATGTCGATAATGTCCAACCCGTTCTTTGCCGCGACACGACGGATGCGGGGAATCACGCCGTGAACGATTACGCTATCACAGATTCCACCCTTGATATTATATGCCTTCGGAGGATAAGCAAGCATAATACGCGGCTGCGACTCAAGATCGGAAAACCGATCAATCATAGTCTGCAGATCGCGTTCGAAATCCTCGCAATGGGCCCAATTCTGCGGCTTGGAATCATTCGTTCCCAACATGATGATCACGATATCCGGTTCGAACTCCAGGGCGCGACAGAAAGCCGACTCCTTCATGTAGGGGAAATCCCCCAATGAAAGCAAGGTACGGCCGCTGACGCCGAAATTCCGTACCGTGTATTCATTGCCGAGCATCTGGCCCAACACGGAAGGATAGCTGTCTTTGGCCGGATTGGCTAGCGAAGCCCCGAATGTAATACTGTTGCCGATACACGCGACGCGTGTTTTTTCGAGAGCAGCGTCCTGTGCGAACAACGATACCGACAAAAACAATAAAAGAAGCGCCGGACAAAAATAAACCAACCTTTTCATCACCGTTCATTTTGCTCCGACAACCAACGGGTAAGGATCGACTCAAACTCATCCCTGTATCTAAAACTTATGGCACCGAAGCCCCAACCATGACCACCCTCGGGAAAGATGTGTAGCTCGGCACGCACCCCGGCATGGACAAGCGCCTCGTAAAAAAGGACGGAGTTTGCTGGAGTAACGGCTGGATCATCCGAACAATGGACCAACAACGTCGGTGGAGTCTGGGCCGTTACACGCAAATGGGACGAATACGCTTTCATTGTCTTTTCTTCCGGGGAATGTCCCAACAGATTGGCTTTTGAACCGCCGTGCGCTTCAGGAGGGATCATTGAGATGACAGGGTAAACCAAGATTCCGAAATCGGGCCGAATATCGCTCTTGAACGTAGTAAGGGCCATCGAGGCAAGGTGCCCTCCGGCAGAAAAGCCCATAATCCCCACCCGGTCAGGATCGATGCCCCACTCGGCAGCATGACTCCGTGTAATACGGAAGGCCTCGGCGACATCCCTGCATGGCACATCCGCACGTTCCCGGGGCATTCTATACCTTACTACGATGGCGGCAATTCCCCTTTCGTTGAGCCACTTGGCCACCGATTGTCCTTCCGAACCGAACGAAAGCCCCTTATAACCGCCCCCGGGGCACACCACGACGGCCAAACCGCCGGATGTCTCCGGCAAATAGACATGGACTTCGGGTTCCCACGTTCCTCCATCCGCGATCTCATGCACGGACCCGTCGGGATAAAGAGGCAAAACAATCGGATGGGCGGCTATCCCTGCGGAGAAAAACACCGCCATCAAAGCACTGAACGCATAAACAAAACTCTTCATAATACTCCTCCATTATTCAACATTTACCGAAACCGAGAACTTGATGTCGTCCGACGACGCCCCCACATGGATCAGAAACTCCCCGGGCTCTACGACCCATGAAGAGGTCCTCGTATCCCAGAAAGCCCACTCCTTTACGGGAAGATCAATCTCCACCCGTTTCGTTTCTCCTTTCTTCAGATACGTCTTGGCAAAGCCTTTCAATTCCTTTGCAGGGCGCATGACCGAAGCCCCGGGCTGCGAAACATATACCTGCGAGACCTCCGCTCCGGCCAAGTCTCCGACGTTGGTAAGATCGAAACCCAGATGCACGATCCCGTCTTTCGAATAAGTCTTTCTGTCGATCTCCGGTGCTCCGTATTCGAACTTCGTATAGCTCAACCCGTAACCGAACGCATAAAGAGGTGCAATGCCTTTCGTATCGTACCACCGATAACCCACCAGAATATCTTCCGTGTAGGTCGTTTTCAGATTCTCACCCGGATAGGTCTTCGCATCGAAGGCGTGGGCGCCGCAATCCTCCAATTTCCGAGGGAAAGAGAACGGCAATTTCCCCGACGGGTTCACATCCCCGGCCAATACGGCGGCCAAAGCATTCCCGGACTCCGATCCGCAGTACCACCCCTCGACAATCGCAGGGAGCTTCTGCGCGAAACACAGATCGACGGGAGACCCCGAGACAAGCACCAGGACGACATTCTTGTTGACCGCAAAAATATCCTCGATCAACTGCTCCTGTCCGTAAGGCAGCTGATAGGATTCGCGATCAAACGCCTCGCTGTCCTGGTACCGGTTATGATTCAACCCGCCGATAAAGAGAACAACATCGCTCACGGCGGCCAACGCAATGGCCTCCTTCCGAAGCTTTGCATTGTCGTACTGGGGCGGGACGACCCGGTCCTCGAGCGGCGTGTCCGAACAATATCCCATCGCATAGTCGATTCGCACCGTATCGCCGAAACGCGCCCTGATCCCCTCCAGAGGGGTAACTTCATACAAAGCCTTGACTTTGGCAGCCCCACCGCCTCCGGCATGCCGGCGAACGGCATTCTCGCCGATTACCGCTATGGAACGGACCTTCGGGAGGTCAATGGGCAACAATCCGGCATCGTTTTTCAACAGCACGATCCCCTGTTCGGCAACTTCCCGTGCGACAGCGACATGCTCTTTCGAATTAAGGCTCCCGTAAGGGCGGGTACGATTCATCGCCGTACGCATGTTCAGCCGCAGGATACGACGGACCTTGTCATCGAGTCGTGCCACAGGGACCTCGTTCCGCCGGAACAGCGCAAGCATGGAATCGGCCATATAGTACTCTTCATACGGCTTCAGTGTTCCCATTTCAATATCAGTTCCGTTCATGGCCGCCTCTTTCGTATCATGCACGCCTCCCCAGTCGGAGATTACGGCACCATCGAAACCCCACTCCTCTTTCAGGACCTTGTTCAACAGGAAATCATTGTGGCAACAGTGTTCCCCACGCAATAGATTGTACGCGCCCATTAGTGCCCAGGCACCGCCGTCTTGAACAGCCGCCTTGAACGCCGGGAAATATATTTCGCGCAACGCACGATCGGAAACCTCCACCTCAACACTGTCCCGCCACTGCTCCTGATTATTCACCGCGAAGTGCTTCACACATGCCGCCACGCCGTTTTTCTGTATCCCCCTTATATAAGGGACCGCCAACGTCGCCGTCAAAAAAGGGTCCTCTCCCCAATACTCAAACGTCCGGCCGTTGAGTGGGGTGCGGCAGATATTCAATCCCGGAGCCAACAACACATCCTTGCGGCGATACCGGGCCTCCTCTCCCAACGCGTTTCCGTAGCGGGCAGCGAGCGTCGGGTCCCAGGTCGCAGCCAGCACCGTCAAGGCCGGAAAGGCCGTACAGAAATCATTGTTCGTATCGGCATTTTCCCAACTGTTGTAGAGCACTTCGCCCCGCACCCCGAACGGCCCATCATTCATCCACAACTCCGGAATCCCCAAACGAGGCACACCCGGAGAACTGAATTTCGACTGGGCATGGCATAATGCCACTTTCTCTTCAAGCGTCAAGCGTTGCAGGGCATCATCTATTCGAGCCTCTATCGCCTGTGAATCATCCAGATATATCGGAAGTTCCTCTTTTTGTGGACTGCATCCAACGCCCCAGGCCATAGCAGCCCAGAGAGTCAAAGTTATACATCTTCTCATACTCAATATTTGTTGCATCAGTAATTTCTGATCTTCCGGAGCCATTCGAACAGTTCCTCGGGCCAGTTGTGTCCTTCTTGCGGGCCCGAAATTTCGAAAGCTCCATGCCCGCCTTCGTCGACAAATCGATAATCAACAGCAACTCCGGCATCACACAACGCAGAGACCATGGCCTCTGCCAGGCGGAAACTGCTGTCATTGCGTGCTTGGCGGACGAAAAAGGGCGGGGTCGCGGAGTCGAACTCGAAAGGATAGTCGTTTTTCCCGAAGTTCCAGACCGTCAGGGGGACGACAAAATCCGGACGGGAACTTTCCCGCTCCACCCGATCAACCGCTTCAGGATCGCCCGGGGTATACCGGGTCGACAAATTCAACACGATATTGGCTCCCGCCGATTGTCCGGCGACTCCGATAAAATCGGGGTCGATATTCCACTCCGCAGCATGGCTGCGAACCAGGCGTACGGCACGTTCGGCATCGGCCAATGCGACATCCGCACCTCTTTTGACGCGGTATTTCACCCCGATGACCGCAACCCCTTTCGGGATGGCGAGTTCCGCGAATTCCCGCGCATTGCGCGCAAACCCGGTAAAACTGTATCCCCCGCCAGGGAAGAATATCACCGCCGGAGACTTTTTCTCGCGCTGCCGAGGAAGAAAAATCTCCAGTTCGGGGATCGACACCCGGTCTATGCGGGCTACGGAGTTTATATACTCCGGCCCGACATCCTCATAAAACGGAGGGAACCCCGTCCAAAGCGGGATTCGTTCGATCCCATGGTTGTTGCGTGCCGTCCCAGTCCACCACTGGGTCAATGCCTCGGCGATATACTCGACGCGACGCGATACATCGTCCGCAGCAAGGGAACGGCAGGCACCATGATAATCCGCCACACAAACTCCCAACTGGGAAACATAGCCTCCATCGTGACCGAACCACAACGTCTCCATCTGTCGTTTTGCGGCAAGATGCAACAACCTTTTAACCGCCAGAGTATCCTGCCGTTCATCGCACCGACAGCACACGGCCAGGACATCAAATTCGTGTTGCACCAAGGAATCGAAACGTTCGACAGCGTCGGAAATCCCCTTCACCGGGGCATACTTTACCACCGGAGCCTGGCCGGAAAGAGGATAAAACAGCAACTTCTCGGAAATCCGCAACGCAAGGCACGCTTCAAAACGCGGATCGTCGCCAATCACCAGCACGGACGGCAATTCTGCGGCCCGGGCAATCACACCCCCGAACAGAAACAGGGAGAGCAGCCATCGGAATCGTTTCATTATTTCAGCGGTAAGGTTGTCAATCGGATACGGGTCATTCCCGAGGGTATCATCTCTATGAGAGAGGCATGGGATTCCGTCAGGAAGCCCGGAGCCGGCAATTCGGGAGTCGACGGGCCCTCCATGCGCCACGAAGGAACCCGATAAGCCGGGAGACGCAACCGCACGGGAGCATTCTCCGGGAGCCAGGGTTGCGAACCGACAGGACGTTCGACAGTCTCGATTTCAACCCCTTTCTCCAGTGCATAATTCCACGCCGATGCCGGGACTATGTCCCAGGCCGGGAATTCGTCCGAGGTCTTCATCTGGTCGGTGACCGGACGTGCATCTTCGGCGATGTCCACCGAAAAGAGCAATGGTCCCCGACGCACGCTGACCCCGTTCTCAGCCGTAACTTCCACGCGCGGGCGCATGGGCAGCCGCACGACAATACGATCCCCGCTGCGGAACGTCCGTTCGATCGTATGGTACTTCCCTGCGGATACCGGAACAGGTTCTCCGTCGTTTATACAGTATTCGGCATTCTCCGTCCACGAAGGGACCCGGAACGTAAACGGACACCGCACGCTGCCGTCACAGACGAACTCGAAGGCGATCTCGTCCCGGAAGGGGTATTCCGTCCGTTCAACCACCCGGAGATCCCGACCGGATACCCTCGTTTCAAAACGGCCCGGAGCATAAAGCGCCGCGACAATCCCGTCATCCCCGCTCCGCATCCACATGCGGGAAGCAAAATTGGGGAACATGCGATGGACATTTCCCGAACAACATTCGGTATCGAATCCGGGACGATAGGCCTGTCGCGACAACCCCTCTTCCCCGTAATCGGCCATCGAACTGTATTGCGTGGCCACAATCTGGTTGGGAGACGAGAAATACTGATGCGACCGGAAATCCTTGCTGATGGAACCCAATGCCGCATTATAAAATGCGTTTTCCATCTTGTCGGCCCATCGGACATCGCCGGTAGCCATCAGCAAATACCCGTAGCTCCACAAGAAATCACTCACATCACATGTTTCATGCAACGCCTCGGGACGCTTTCCGAGCAGTTTCTCATACGACGCCGGGATTCCATCGACCAATTCATGATCTCGCTCCACAGAGGCATAAAAGCCCAATGCCGCATCGAGATATTCGCGGTTGCCCGTATACAGATAGAGGATTGCCGGCAATTTCGAGACTTCGGCAGCCGTCACGCCATGGACCTCCACGGGCCTGGCCGCAACCATGTCGTCATGACGGAACGCCTCGTTGTCGGAAGTCCCCGGCATGCTGAAGGTCCTCCAGATACGTTCCGCATGGTCCAGCAGCGAACGGTCTCCCGTTTGCGCATATACCCGGCACATACTCTCCAGTATGCACGCCTGGCGATTGGTCAGGCTATCCGGGAGGTTGTCAAAATGCCTTCGAAGGCCTTCCAGCACACCGGTATCCCCCGTGAGATCGTAGTCCGCCAGCATGGCCCGGGCAAAAACCGAAAACGCCCACTGAAGCTCGCCAAGAGCCTCCGGCCCGAGCATTCCGTTTTCCCGAGGATGTGCCAGCACATATGCGACGTTACGGCGCCCAAGCCCCATCAAAGAGCTGTCCCCCAAAAGGATGCCACAACGGTACAATCCATCGACCATGTACCCCGACTGCTCGTAAGGCCACCAATCCTGTGCAATTGGATTACCGCCTTTAGGGATCACACCCTCCCAAAGACAAGTATTGTAGGGATAGCCCGATGCGACCCGATGCGATCCCAACCCATCCCGCTGTATCTCCAGCAACTCGCGGAACCACCCTTCGGGATGAATCTGCGCAACGGAGGCTTCACGGAACTGACCGAAATACGGCACACAAGAGGGAGACTCGGGCCGCTGGCAGGAATAAAACACAAGAGAAAAAATGATCGCAGATAACAGGTTCTTCATATTGGTTCTCAATTTTTTTCATCCCGGAAGAATACGGCGACATCATTATCGGGGCACGGCCGCCGATACGGATCAAAGATTATCGGATACGGAACCGGAGTCCCCAGATGTAATTGCACGGGGGATTATCCTGCAACGGTTCGGGAATTTCGATCTCAATCCCGTCGGAAGTCCGCCTCCAGGGGAGCGATTTTTTGTATCCCAGAAAGGTTATTCCCCCGCCGGCCGGGACAAACGAGCGGATCGTGATCTTCTCCGGAACCTCCGGATTCTCCTCATCCGAGAGATAGAAAGCATACACATAATCCCCCTTCATCGTATAGACGAGCTTGTCTTCCTTATAGGGTGCGACCGCCTTCGTACCATAGATTCCCTCTCCGTTCACCTGCATCCAGTCACCGATTTCTCGCAACCGCTCGTATGCCACAGGGTCCAAATCCCCGTTGGGCCCCGGACCGACGTTGAGCAGCAGATTCCCGCCACGAGACACGATCTGCACAAGAATGGAGAGAATCGTCCGGGCAGACTTATACGTATCGTTCGGTTTGTAGGACCACTGGGTCGCCATTGTCATGCAGGACTCCCAGGGGTAATCAAGCGCCTTGTCCGGAATCCGCTGTTCGGGAGTACGGTAATTCTCGTAAATCGTATGCTGATGGCGCGCCACCATCATGATCTCCGGTTGATTCGTACGAACGGTGCGGGCAAAACGCTCCCACTGCGGGCGTTGTTCGGTCGAAGCGTCGCATAAATCGAACCACAAGATGCCCAACGGGCCATACGAGCCATCGGTCAACTCGTCGAGCTGGTTGTCAACAAATGTATTGAACCGCTCCCATTTTTCAGGAAATTTCGATGGCGAATAATTGATGTTACGGTCCTTCGGGGGCAAATAACGCCACCAATAATCATCATGATGCCAATCAGCGATCGAATAATAGGCTCCTGCCATCATGCCGCGTGCGCGGAAAGCATCGAAGATTTCACGAGCGATATTCGCACGAGGGTGGGTCGAAAAAGGGCAGTATGTATCCGTCACCTTGTAGTCGCTGTATTTCGTGTCGAACATATTAAAGCCATCATGATGTTTGGCTGTAAAGACCACATACTTCATTCCGGCGTACTGTGCGGCGGCAGCCCATTTGTCCGGGTCGAACTGCTGCGGATTGAAGGTCGTTTTCAACGCCTCGTACCGCTTCACATAGTCGAAATAATTCATTCCTTCGGGCCTGACCATACAGAAATCATACTCCTCAGGGCAAATCGACCATGACTCGACCACTCCCCACTGGCTGTAAGGGCCCCAATGGATGAACATGCCAAATTTGAGGTCCTGCCATGCGGCAATGGCCGCACGCACTTCGGGCTCCGCCGCAGGAATATACGGAGGATCGTCCTTATCATTCATCGAGGCGGCAAAGACGGGAAACATATTCAGGGATCCGAGAGCGGATAGTAGGAATATCAACCTTTTCATAGACATAAACATGGATTATTCAACACGGGTAATACGGATTTCCCAATTCAGGACAAATCAGTTCAATCGCTCCTCCGCCACCTGACGTGCGAGAATCGCTCCTATAAGGTTATAGGCCGACTGACTGTAATGGATTTCATCGGTCATCCGGTCCATCTCGGGGAAAAACCACGGATCGACAGCCGCCAGTCTGACTCCCGGGACTTGTTCGGCAACGCGCCGTTGCGCGGCCCTTACAGCCATGTATCCCGGCTGCGGGTGGTTGATATATTGGCCCGTTAACACGATATAGACCGGAGTTTCGGCGCCCAATTCGTGACGGAAGCGGGCGATCAGGTCCCGAAGCGCCTTTTCGTAATCCTCCCCGGTCATTTTCCCGTCATTGATGGCATTGGCATCCCGTTCACCCTGCAACCAAACGATTCCACTGAACCTCAGTCCCGTCCGTTGCTCAGCCTTCCGGCATTTCTCAATTGCCGCCTCGAAAAGCGGCAATACGCCCCGCCGGGCCCAGGTGCCATAAATCGTCTCTCCTTCGGTCGAACAGGCACTGCCGCCCCTGGCCGCCGATACGATGACCACGCTATCGCCCGTCAGGCGATTCAAATGCCAGGCGAAAGCCGGTGCGATAGACCCGCTGTTGGCCTTGCTGAAATAGGTCCCGTCCTCGCCGACCGGGTCCTTCAACATCCGCAACGAGTCTCCGGTCAATACATAATCGAAACACTCTGGAGTAGCATATTTCATCGAAGAACGGCGATCTCCCATCCCCGACGCATTGCTTTGCCCGGCAATCAGCCACATGCTCCGTTGAGCGGTTCCCGGAAGGGCACACGACAAAAAAGCGATGATACACAAAATCTTTTTCATAAGTTACCGTAAAGTTAATTCTACAACCTGGAGGTCCCACGGAGCCAGGTCCATCCGGACCTCTCCGGTACGCGAATGGGAGGATTGTACCGCTCCCCGTAAACACGAAACCTTTCGGATACCGGATTCCGCCCCGGACAACGATCTCGTATCCACGGTCAGTGTACAGGACTGCATGCGCGGAGATTGACTCAGCACCACGAGATAGAGTTTTCGCCCGTCCAGCGATCGGGCAACGACATATTCCACATCCGCATTGTCGCATTTTACCAAATCGGGGCGCAAGATCAGTTCGGCATCACGGCCGTAAATCTTCCCCGCGGCAAAACCATAGGTTACATGCGGACCGACCTTCGGAGTCATATAGCCATAGGGAAACTTCACCTCCCCACCGGAACGCAAATGCGCTTCGGAAAAGAGATAATCCAGGATCCAACCCATTTGCCAGTAGGCATGCCAGGGGAACATGGTAGCCCCGGCCTTGACATTCTCCAGACTGTGCCAGTAATAGAGGGCGCACCCGCTCTCCTGATCGACAAACGCATTCCGGCCACGGGCGGCAGCGCGTGCCATCGTCAGGAACAACGGCTCTTTCGTCCATTCGTAGATACGCACGAACAACCCGGCATAACTCGTAATGAGAATCGGCCCGTTGACGGCCGTTCCACGGATATGTTCGACGCCCAAACCTGTCTGGTTGATCTCCCAGTCCTTACGGGGGACCCCTCCGACATACTTTACCTCGTCCGTAGCCACAGGATAGGTGAATATGGACGTCGCATAGATACGGGCCGACGTGATGGCGGCATCCTTATAAGCTTCGCGTCCGGTTACCTCATACAAATCGAGATAGGCCTGGGCCGTCTGTGCCGTGCAGAAGTCCCATATGTTGCGGGCATCGCCACAGACACCCAGAAAATACCCTTTATCCACGCCATGCGATTTCTGCCAATCCGCACCGCGGCATGCCGCATCCAGGTATTTCCGCTCCCCAAGCTGGTTATACGCGATCAGCAATCCGTACCAGGTCGGGCGATAATCCTTCAAATCGGGGAAGGTGAGCCGCTGCGTAAAACTATCGTATCCGACATCGAAACTCCCGTCGGGATTCTGCCAGTCGAGCAACTTGTCGGCCGCCAGTCGCAAACGGGCACGCAACTCCTCATCCTCCGGATCGAAAAGCAACATATTGCCAAGGTCGACCATCGTATAATAGGTCGTATGCAACGGTTCGATCCAGTTTCCCCGTTCCGAAGCCACCCCGTCCTCATCGGCATATTCACCCAATGCCGCACCCTTGAAAAAGCCCGGGTCCGTCTGTTGTTGAATCAGTTTGTAATTCCTCACATAAGGCAATCGTTGCCGCATCACCGAATCATCCCCGTTCCGGGCGATCATGTACATCGTCCCGGCATCGGCGATTTTCGATCCGTTGGCTCCGATCCGCGTTCCCCGACTCTCCCAGACATTCCATCCCGACTCCTTCTCCTTGCGCAGGAATTTCTGCAACCGGCTCAGTCGTTCCGACAACGAAACGCCGTTCGTCTGCAAATCGAGGAGCGACGGAAGACAAAAAATCTCATTCACCGCATGGGAAAAGACATCGAACCAATCCGCAGCCATCAACGAGTAACGGAATCCGAACCGCACCTCCGCACCGGCCTCGTTTTTCGAGCCCTCCTGCCCCAGGACAGGATGGTATACGACCGGTGTAAACTCACTGTGACGATTCATCAGCGAAAAGGCCACACGATTCTTACTGCGGTCAATCCCGGTTGCCGGATATGGATTATTCTCCGTCCCGGGATCGGGAATGACCGCCAGGGTCAGGCCGTCGCGATTCATGTAAAGAGGCGACAAGGTCATCGTATTCCTTTCCGTAGCCAGCATCGGGACATTGGGGATTCCCATGCTGTACTCCTTGACGAGCGCCAGGTCGGAACTTATCTCCGTGCCATACCAGTTTCCCGGGATCATCCCCCATGCGATCTCCTCGTCTTCGAACACGGCCAACGTCGGAGATGCGATGGAAACAAAGCCTGCATCCGACAGCCGGACCGTCATGTCGACCTTTATGTCCGAACAGGAAACAGAATCTATGTTCCATCGAGCCTCCACATCCCCGAACCGCAGATGTTGCGTAAACTTCAGCGATCCGTCGGGCAACTGCTCCGCATCCGAAGGGTAAAACGTAAACGCCTTCCCCTCGAGATCCCGGTAAACCAGGTCCGACGCCGGTTTGCGGTTCAAATACAAAATCGTATAATATCCTTTCGGATGACTGAGGCTCTTCCCGTCGGCAGACACCTCCGATATATGCCATCCGTCAGTCTGCCTGCTCCATTCGATTTTCACACGGGAAGAGGACAGCGTCAGGTGTGTTTGCGCTGATACATACGGCACTCCGGTCAACAACATAAATATGACAAGGGCACATTTCATCTTCAAATCGCTTTTCATATGCAGTTTATAATCGTGAGTAATTGTCCACAGTCCAAATTACGGTGACCGGGGACACCGTTATTCTCCAGTTTCCTCCACCTTGATCTTCAGCTCCTTGACAGACTCCTTCTCGCCGTCTTTCGTCGCATTGCGGGCAACGACATTCACTGTAAATTCGCCCTCCTTCCAATAGGTATACGACCAGGAATCCGGAACGACCTGGCTGTACGACTTGATGATCGTTCCATAATCCGGATCGACTTTCGCGGGATCGACCGGTGAGGAGATCAACCAGCTTTCCAGGTCCGAAGTGTCGGTACCTGATCCGCCCTTGCAGACCAGCGACGTTCCCAAAGTCCATGCGTACCGCGGATTGATTCCGTCATCCTGCAGCTGGTTGGTCATCGTACCGAACTTAGGGGCCGAGCCATTGTTCCATATGACAAACGGATTGGAGTCCGTCGGGATGGTGTTCTTGAGCGTGAATGACGATAGGGTCCAGCCGTACTGATCGGCGCCCGCACCGGCCGTATACTTGAGAGCCACGTATATCAACTGCCCGTTCCACTCCGAAAGGTCAATGTTCCCGGATGCAATGTTCTTTCCCGAAGCAGTAGAGGCATCGGGCCAAGTCGCACGATCGGTAATATCGGTCCACGTCGCAGCATGGATGGCATCCATACTATTCACATCCCCGTTAAAATCCGCAGAGATCAACAGACGAAGTTCCGCATTGTTCAACGTATTCACATTGTCCTTACGACAATTGAAGGAGAGAATCGACTGCCCGGGCTCCGAGACACGTTCACGATAGATGTAACGCGATCCCTTGAAGGTCCCCTGAACACTACCCGCAGTATAATTATCCACACCCGTGAAAATCGTCAGAAAATCGGCATAACCCGAGAATCGGAATACAACCTCTTCGCCCACTTTATAAACGGTCTTGTCCGTGGTAACCTCCAGCGTGGGCATAACCACTTCGTCCTTCTGACATCCGGTGATCGACAACAAAATCACCCCAAAAATATATTTCAATACACTTTTCATTGCCTTGCATTTTTATTGGTTCGGTCCATCTCTCTACCAACCTTCGTTCTGTACCAATTCCCGGTTGAGCATCAGTTCATTCGCTGGAATCGGAAGATAATAATGAGCATCGGAGACATTGTTTCCCGGAGTGAGGATATACTCTAACTGCGCTCCCGAGACTCCAACCGCATTTCGGCCATCGTCCCGCGTAGCCTGCAGCATCTCCACCAGATTATGCCACCGCTTCAGATCAAGACGCCGCCACCCTTCAAAGCAGAGTTCCCGGGCTCGCTCCTCCATAATCGCATTCATGAAGGCCTCTTTCGAGGAGGTTGCCTCGGCAGGCAATTCATAATCGAAATCCTCCGTCCGCATCACGGCGACAGCCTGTGCGCCTTCACCGGATTCCGTTCCGGAAAGATTCCGAATCGTGACGGTCGGCACTCCCGCATAGGCGTGACCACGATCCCGTAATTCGATTCCCACTATTTTGCCTTCGTCGGCTTCGGTTCCGACCGTAGCCGTAGCAATCGTCAAAGGACCCTTGACGTCCCCGACCCGATAGGCCTGTACGGCTTCGGTATTCGAAGTTACGCACGTCACGCTCGACGTATTGTCCACAGGATCGGTCACCTCCACAGCCACCTTATCCATCACATATCCGGAGCCGGGATTGACCACTTCGATGCGGTCGATAAACTTGCGTCCGTCGAGAACGCCATATGCTCTCTTGCGCACAAGATTCACATAATCAATGGCTTCCTGGGGCAGTGAGGCCGACGACATACATAGGGCCTCTGCCGCCATGAGAAGGACATCGGCATAACGGACAATGCAAAGATTCGTTCCCGTATTACTCTGGAAGGCCGGCCAGATCGTCGCATACTGCCGGTTAAACTTGTTAATCTGCCGGTCGTACAACACCTTGTCATTACTGGGAGAGGCCGCGAAGGGCTTGTAGTTGTGATATTTTAAAACCAACCGTTGCGCACCGTCGATCGTCCCCGGAGCATTGGTATAAGGTGCGATGTTCCAGTTGCGCCGTTCATCGGGAGAGCCAAGATACGCCTCGGGGTCCTGTTCGTAATAGCTGAACATACGTTTGGTGGCATAGATCGTACTGTTGACCATCAAGGAGACATTCGTGACAGCCGAGCTACAGTTCGTTCCAAGCGTTACGGACAACGACGGCATATATTCGGTCCGGCCGTCGGTCGTGCTGTTAAAATAGGATTCTATTTCCCAAAGGTTTTCCCGAATGTCGTATCGGTCTTGTACAAGGGGAATGAAGACATCCGCATAATTCGGAATCAGGCTGTGTGCGGGATCATCAATCACCTGTTTCGCCCAATAATAGGCCTCCTCGTACTTCGTTTCGTCGTAACATGGGAATCCCGCCTTGAAAAGGCACACACGTGCCAAGACGGCCCGGACGGCCGATTTATTGATACGCCCACCGAATCCGAAATAGGTAATAGGTTTAACCAGGCCTTCAGCCGCAGTCATCTCGCTGATGATCCAATCGTATATCACGTCCTCGTCGGACTGCTTCATATAAGGATTGTTTACGGAAGCGGTCGCCTCGGTCACCAGCGGGACACGTCCCCAGTTCTCCACCAGGTCGAAATAGCAGAACGCCCGAATGAACCGCGCCTCTCCCTCCATCATGTCGCGTGCCTCTTCGGTCATCGAAGCCTGAGGCAGATACTTCAAAAATTGATTGCAACGCTCGATAGCCACGTACAACTGACGATACATGGATTGATTGGCCGCATAACCGGATGTATAACTGTATACTTTGGGACCCGTACCGGCTGCATTGTTATACATCTCGTCCGTAATGTTCCAATTCACGAACTGACTGTCCTGTGCACCGTTGAAGAGATTTTCGTTATAACGATTCAACGCATCATAGCATCCGACCAAAGCGGCCATGCATTCGGTACTGTCCTTGAAATAATTATAAGGCGTGTCCGAATCAATCGGAGATTGATCCAAGTCGGCAAAGCATCCGGCAGACATCGCCGCCAAAGCCGCCACAGATATGATATTGAACAATTTTTTCATCGCTCTCAAATATTATGATGTTTGTTAGAAGGTAGCCTGGATTCCAAAAATAAAGGTTTTCGGGATCGGATAGGCCGAGTAATCATAACCGGGAGTACGGGCGGTATTCCGGGTGCTGATCGTAGGATCCTGTCCCGAATATGCGGTCCAGGTCAAGAGATTCTGCGCCGAAAAATAGACTCGCAGATTGCTCATGTAGAGTTTCTGGCAGATCTTTGCAGGCAGCGTATAGCCCAGATTCAGATTTCGAAGCCGTAAATACGACCCGTCTTCCACATATCGGTCGCTGCTCCATGCCGTATTGCTGGTGGAACGTGGACGAGGCAGCTTCCCATCAGGATTGTCCTCAGACCAGTGATCTGCATAGGTAGCGAACAGATTAGTACTAACCTGACGACCTTCCTCCAAATAATAACGGTTCATATTGAGAATGTCGTTCCCGTAACTGAACGTAAAGAAGAGTTGCAAATCAAAATTATAGAACTCAAAATTATTGGTAAATCCTCCGATAAAATCAGGATTTGGATTGCCGATGATCGTCATGTCGTCCTGCGTGATCTGTAAATCGTTATTCAGGTCCTTGAACCGTTGGTAACCCGGCAATACACCCGCGCGATTCGAAGTCGTGGACTGGGAAGGACGATCGCCCTTGAGAATCCAGCTGCCATCGCTCGCCTGGTCAAAATCCTCATACTGGTACAATCCGTCGGTCAAGGCTCCATACATCATACCGATCGGCTCCCCGACTTTGGCAATATACAAGGCCGCACCGTTCGTTATCTTCATGTCGGACGGAAGAACAGTTTGATCGTTCGCCAGTTCGAGCACCTTATTCCTATTGAATGAGATGTTGAAATCGGTCGTCCACCGGAATTTCGGGGTTGCAATATTGGTCGTATTCAACGTAAATTCAAATCCCCGGTTTTCGACACGCCCCACATTACGGTAAGCCGTCGAATAGCCCAGGTGGGCGGGCAACTGAGCGTTTATAAGCAAGTCACGCGTATCCTTCCAATAGTACTCGGCAACAAGATTGATTCTGTTCTTCAGGAATCCGAGATCTAGACGGGTATTGAACGTATAGGTCGTCTCCCACTTCAAATCGGAATTGCCGATCGTCTGCACGATGGCTCCCGACGAAGGATAGGCTCCGTTGAACGAATAGTCATAGTAGGTCGAACCGGACGAGAATCCAATCTGCGGCAGATAGGAGTACTCGCCCACTCCGTTATTTCCCGTTGAGCCATAACTGATATTGATACTTCCGTCACTCAGCCATTTAACATTCTGTTTCATCCAGTTTTCCTCGGTAAAACGCCATCTTACGGCCCCGGCATGAAAATATCCCCAGCGATTTGACGTCGAAAATTTCGAGGACCCGTCGGCACGGAACGTATAG
>DXGO01000147.1 GCA_019113885.1 Candidatus Alistipes intestinipullorum
AATGAAAATAGACTAGGCTTGAATTTGCTTTAATTGATGATTCTGTTTCTATATTGTTTCTTAATTCAAAATGTAAAAATCATAAATAGCTAATATACAAATGATTATATATCAATATATTAAAATTTACCAGATTTCGAAAAGCAAGAGATAAAGCTAACGCTTTTTATATGTATGTACCGGCGCTTTTCGTGCGGTGACGGTACGGGTATGTCTAAAAAAGGTTTTTAGGTTCTTATTTCTCCATAGGCGAACAGTTTTGGTTTCAGCAAATATAGCGTTTATCTTCTATTTTTCAAACCGGTATTGCAGCACGTCGCGCCAGCCTAAAAGCAGTTCGCGTACCGCAAGACGTTTTTTTCCGGCGATCTGCAACTCCCGGAGGTCGATCCATCCGTCGGCGCACGCCACACGGATGAATGTCCTGGAGTCGCTCTCGACCGTACCGCATGCCACCCCTTCGTGGGAGGCTGCCTCGAAGGTCGCCGCAAAGATTTTTGCCGTCAGCGCCTCGTCGTCCGATCCGGCGCGGTACATCGCCGTCCAGGCTGCCGGATAGGGCGACAGCCCGCGGATGAAGTTGATGATCCGCTGCCCGGGAAGCGTCCAGTCGATGCGGCAGTTCTCCTTGAAGATTTTCGGCGCAGAGCGCAGTGTCGCCTCGTTGATGTGCTGTTGTTCGACGGGGCGGATGTCGCCTGCGGCAATGCGCTCGACGGTTTCCAGTACCAGTCCCGTACCGACGGTCATAAGTTTTTCATACATTGTGCCGACGGTATCCTGTGCCGTGATCGGCATGCGGAGTTGTCCGAGGATGGCACCCTTGTCGATTTCGTGGTTCAGCAGGAAAGTCGTGACGCCCGTTTCAGTCTCTCCGTTGATGATTGCCCAGTTGATCGGCGCAGCGCCCCGGTATTGGGGCAGCAGCGAGGCGTGGAGATTGAAGGTTCCGAGGCGCGGCATGGCCCAAATGATCTCGGGCAGCATGCGGAAGGCGATGACGATCCCCAGGTCGGGCCGCAGGGCCTGCATTGCCTCGACAAACTCCGGGTCGCGGAGTTTCACGGGCTGCAGGACCGGAAGGCCCATTTCGCGGGCGGCGATCTTCACGTCGCTTTCATGAAGTTTCTGTCCGCGCCCGGCGGGCTTGTCGGGCGTCGTCACGACCGCCACGACGTTGTAGCCGCCGGCGACCAGCGCCCGCAGCGACGGCACAGCGAATTCGGGCGTGCCCATGAAGACGATACGCAACTTCCTTGCCTCCATCCCTTACTCCTTTTTCAGCCCGAGCGTGTGGTGCATGCGCTCCTGTTTGGTTTCCAGGTAGTGTTCGTTGTAGGGGTTCGGGGCGATCACGATCGGCACGATCTCGTCGATCTTGAGCCCGTATCCTTCGAGTCCGGCACGTTTGAGCGGGTTGTTGGTCATCAGCCGCATGTGGCGGATACCCAGTTCGCGGATGATGCTCGCCCCGACGCCGTAGTCGCGCTCGTCGGCCTTGAATCCCAACTTGAGGTTCGCATCGACCGTATCGAGCCCCTCGTCCTGGAGCTTGTAGGCATGGATCTTGTTGCAGAGCCCGATGCCGCGGCCCTCCTGGTTGAGGTAGACGATGGCGCCCTTGCCCTCCTTCTCGATCATCTGCATCGCGCGGTGCAACTGTTCGCCGCAGTCGCAGCGGTACGATCCGAAGATGTCACCCGTGGCGCACGACGAGTGCACGCGGATCAGCACGGGCTCATCCTCGCTCCACTCCCCTTTGGTGAGGGCCACATGCTCCACGCCGTTTGATTTCTGACGGAAGGGCGTGATCTTGAAATCGCCCCACTCGGTGGGTAGTGGCACCGTTACGCCGCGCTCGATGATCGACTCCTGCTTGAGACGGTAGGCAATCAGCGAGGCGATCGAGATGATTTTGATACCGAACTTCCTGGCTTTTTCGAGCAGCTGCGGGAGGCGGGCCATCGTGCCGTCCTCGTTCATGATCTCGATCAGTGCTCCGGCGGGTTGCAGCCCGGCCAGACGCGCCAGGTCGATCGTCGCCTCGGTGTGTCCGGGGCGGCGCAGCACGCCCTTTTCGCGGGCTCGAAGGGGGTTGATGTGCCCGGGTCGCCCCAGGTCGACGGGACGTGTCGCCGGGTCGGCCAGCGCGCGGATCGTCGCGGCCCGGTCGTGGATCGACACGCCGGTGGTGCATCCGTGTCCCAGCAGGTCGACCGTTACCGTGAAGGGCGTACCCAGGAGCGAGGTGTTGTTCTCCTCCATCATGTTGAGGCCCAGCTCGGCACAACGTTTCTCCGAGAGCGGGGCGCACAGTACGCCGCGGCCCTCCTTAAGCATGAAGTTGACGATTTCGGGTGTGATCTTCTCGGCCGCGACGATGAAATCGCCTTCGTTTTCACGGTCTTCGTCATCGACGACGATCACGATTTTGCCGTTGCGGAAGTCCTCGATGACCTCCTCTACGCTATTGAGTAACGTCTCTTTTGCCATTGCGTTAACGTTTTTTGATTTTCAGTTTTTTTCCGCCTCCGTGCGTCCCGGCCCACGCTCCGATCCTTTCGCGCACGGCCTTAATCTTGCCCGCATACCAGTCTGTGTCGAGCAGTGCAGAGTCGTTGGTGGCCTTGTAGGTAAGGTAGATGGCGATCGGCGAGAGGATGAATGTCGAGAGCCACATGCCATAGACGGCATCCCACGTCCCCTCTTTGGCCATCTTCTCGCCCGAGAGGCTGATGATGTAGTAAATAACGAAGAAGATCACCGACACGACGACCGGCATGCCGAGGCCTCCGCGGCGGATGATGGCGCCGAGCGGTGCGCCGATCAGGAAGAAGATGATGATCGACACGGGGAGCGACAGTTTCTTGTGCCATTCGACCTGCGAGCGGTAGAGTTGGTTCAGGGTGTTCTTGGCCATCGACTCGTCGAACGACGAGAAGACGTTGCGGGAGTTTTTCGCCGTGCCGCGTGCCTGGTCCCAGATCTTCTCCTTGTCGCGCAGGGAGAGTTTCGCGAGGGAGTCCTGGAGGTTCAGGTCGCGGAAACGGCTCTTGTCGATGCGCAGGCTGTCGGGTTGCGGCAGGACGCTCGCGTCGCGCGAGAAGATCTGCTCCTTGAGCAGCGGTTCGTAGGAGGAGGTCGTTGCGTCGTTGACCTTGATCTCCAGCGAGTCGATGTCGTGCTGCAGTTCGCTGATGTTCTTCGTCTGGCTGTTCGAGAAGAGGTCGGCGTCGGAGCGTCCCATGGCGAAGCCCTCCATCGGGATGACCTGTTTCTGGAGGTCGAACGTATGGTGGCGCAGGTTGCTCTTGTTGTACCATTGGTTGTTGCGCGTCTGTTCGTAGGTCTCGCCGTGGAAAAGCGTTACGAGCAGGTAGCGCTTATCGTCCGAGAGGCGTATATACCCCGAGTCGGCGACGATGGTGTTCATGTCCCCCTTTGTCGAGCGGTTGTCGTAGATCAGCACGTCGTGCAGCAGGTGCGTCTCGGGCTCCTGGTGCCCGACGCGGATCGACATGTTGTCGATGCCGTTGAAGAAGAGCCCGTCCTGGAATTCGAGGGCCTGTTTCTGCTGTCGGATGTCGTAAAGCGTGCTGTAAAGCTTCTTGTTGGCGGCCGGGACGAGGTTGTTGCCGATGAAGAAGCTCCCGACGGCCACGAAGCTCACCAGGATGATGAGCGGTTTTGTAATCTGCACGAGCGACATGCCGGCCGATTTCATGGCCAGCAGTTCGTAGTTCTCGCCGAGGTTGCCCATGGTCATAATCGCGGCCAGGAGCATCGAGAGCGGCAGCCCCATGGGGATCATGTTGGCCATGAAGTAGGTCATCAGCTCGATGATGATGCCGGCGCTGAGGCCCTTGCCGACCAGCTCGTCGATGTAGCGCCACACGACGTTCATCATCAGCACGAACATGACGATGAAGAACGTCAGGACCATCGGCCCGAGGTAGGATTTCAGCACGAGTTTATGGATGGTTTTCATGCGGCGGCTCGCGGTTTACGGTTACGCAAAGATACGAGTTTTACGAGAATAAGCGTAAGGGTGAGCATAAATATTATGGCGGCGCCGGGCGGAACCTCGAAATGGTAGCTGGCGACGAGCCCTGCGACGTTGCCGGCGACGGCCACGAGAGGGGCCGTCAGGGCGATGGTGCGGTACGAGCGCGAGAGCGAGTTGACGATTACCACAGGCATGGTGATGAGCGAGATGAGCAGTACGATGCCCATGATGCGGATCGAGAGGACGATCGTCACGGCGACGAGGGCCGCCATCAGGTAGGAGATGACGCGGGTGGGGATGCCGCGCGAGCGGGCGAAATCGCGGTCGAAGGCGACATACATGACGGGGCGCAGCCAGAGGAGGGCTCCGAGGAGGATCAGCAGGGTCAGGGCGGCAAGAGCCGCGACATCCGAGGAGGTGACGGTGACGATGCTTCCGAAGAGGTAGGCCGAGAGGTCTCCGGAGGTGTACCCGGGCCTCAGGCTCATGAAGAGCGCCCCGACGGCCATGCCCACGGACCAGATGATGCCGATGGCGGAGTCCTCGCGGATGCGGCCGCGGCTGCCGGCCCACTCGATGCCGAGGGCCGAGAGCACGGCGAAGAGCATGGCTCCGGCGATGGGGTTCGCTCCGAGGTAGAAGGCGATGCCCAGGCCTCCGAACGAGGCGTGCGTGATGCCCCCGGCGAGGAAGACCATGCGGCGGCAGACGACGTAGGTGCCGATCACGCCGCACGTGAGGCCCGAGAGCACGCAGGCGGCCAGTGCGTTGGACAGGTAACCGTATTGGAGCAGATCGCTGAAAAATCCCATACCTCGTTCAATTGCGCGCAAATTTACGTTTTTTATCCGAAAAAGCCGCTCACATTCGGGCAGATTTCGTAATTTCGCAGCGTAAAAACGTGAATTCATGCAACCTTGCAGAGTCAATTTTCATACCTTGGGCTGCAAGCTCAACTTTTCGGAGACCTCGACCCTTGCCCGGGAGTTCGAGCGGGGCGGTTTCGTGCGCGTGGCGCCGACGGCCGAGGCCGACATCTGCGTCATCAACAGTTGTTCGGTGACGGAGCATGCCGACAAGAAGTGCCGCAACCTGATCCGCAAACTCCACCGCCGCAACCCGCAGGCGATCATTGCCGTGACGGGGTGCTACGCGCAGTTGAAACCGCAGGAGATCGCCGCCATAGAGGGTGTCGACATCGTGCTGGGCAACAACGATAAGGGCGATTTATATAAACGGGTGGTTGAGCTGTCGGGAAAGGGCCGTGCGCAGGTTTACAGTTGCGATACCGACTCGCTGACCTCGTTCTTCGCCGCCTTTTCGAGCGGCGACCGCACCCGGGCGTTCCTCAAGGTGCAGGACGGCTGCGACTACTGCTGCTCCTACTGCACCATCCACTACGCCCGCGGCGCCAGCCGCAACATGCCGATCGCCGACCTGGTGAACGAGGCGCGCGAGATCGCCGCCGGGGGCCAGAAGGAGATTGTCCTCACGGGGGTTAATACGGGCGACTTTGGCCGCACGACCGGTGAACGCTTCATCGATCTGCTGCGGGCGCTCGATGCCGTGGAGGGGATCGAGCGCTACCGCATCTCGTCCATCGAACCGAACCTGCTCACCGACGAGATCATCGCCTTCTGCGCCGCGTCGCGGAAGTTCCAGCACCACTTCCACATCCCGCTCCAGAGCGGTTCGGACCGGATTCTGGGGCTGATGCGGCGCCGCTACACCTCGGCCCGCTTCGCCGAGCGCATCGCCGCCGTGCGGCGGGCGATGCCCGACGCCTTCATCGGCATCGACGTGATTGTCGGCTTCCCCGGTGAGACGGAGGCCGATTTCCGCACGACCTGTGACTTTCTTGCGGGACTCGAACCGTCGTTCCTCCACATCTTCCCCTTCTCGGAACGCCCCGGGACACCGGCCGTCGCACTGCCCGACAAGGTGCAGGCGTCGGTCGCCACGCGTCGTGTCGCTGAGTTGGAGGCGTTGTGCGACCGGCTCCACCGGTCGTTCTGCGCCCGGGCCGTCGGGACGGAGGACGAGGTGCTCTTCGAAAGCACCCGCCGCGCGGGGATGATGTTCGGTTTCACGGGCAACTATCGCCGTGTCAAAGCCCCCTACGACGCCGCGCGCGTGAATGCCCTGTGCCGGGTGAAACTGACCGGCATCGACGAATCTCACGACCTGATGGGGGAAATTCTGGATTAAATCATTATATTTGCATAAATGTTCCTGCCTTTGCCTTTCCAACTGACGCGTCCCGGGCGTTCTGTGCGTTCTTCCGCGTGCTGTTCGGGGTCGGGCGGGAGCCAGGAAACAAATTGTTGACGATATGACAGGTATGCGCAAACGGGTGACGGTCGGGTTTCTGAGCATCGTCTGCCTGCTGTTTTTCTCGGGTATGGTATCGTTCCTCGAGCTGAGCCACCTGAGCCGCGATACGGGCGAAATCCTCAAGGCCAACCGGCGCAACATCGAACTGGCCAAGGAGATGCTCGATGCGGCCCACGAACAGAATATCGCGCTGATTCACCGTTCGGTCTTCGGCGACCGGAGCTACGACAGTCTGTGCCGCGCCTGCATGGAGCGGCTCGAAAATACGCTGCTTGTGGCCCAGAACGAGGCGCTCGAAAAGTCGTTCCTCGACTCGCTGGCCTTCGCCACGACCGAACTCCGGCTGCTGACCGACAACTACCTGGCTTTCGGCTCCGGGGATATCCTCTCGCCGGCGGTCGGACAGCCAGTCGATTCGCTCGGCCGGGTGTGGTACGGCGGTCAGTACGAGAAGGTATACAGCCAGTTGACGTCGGCCATCAAGAGCTACATGACCTCGACGCAGAGTTCGCTGGCCCCGCGTGCCGAGCAGATGAAGAAAAACGCCTATCGGGCCGTGACACCGGTCCTGATCTCGCTGGCCGTGATGATCGCCATTGTGCTGATGCTCTATTACTTCATGTCGATCTACTGCGTGAAGCCGATCGAACGGATGAACCGTGAACTGGGCAATTTCCTCACCTATCGGACCCCCTTCGTTGTGAAGGGCGACCTGAAGGACGAGGTGCTGGAACTCAAGGAGAAGATCGAACTGCTCGTCAAGCAGTCGAGACAGACGAAAGCCTGATAAAACATTGTTGCGATGCGGGTAGACGTTGTTTTGCGATATGTCGGAGTCGTGATGCTCTTCTTTGCGTTCTTCATGCTGTTGTCGGCGGGGATCTCCTATGTCAGCGGCATGGATTCGGCATTTTATCCCCTGCTTCTTTCGGCCCTGCTCACGGCCCTGCTGGGCGCCTTTCCGTTGATCTTCGTCGGCAAGTGCGACCAGATCACCAACAAGGAGGGGTTCTGCATCGTCGTGGGGGCGTGGCTCGTGGCCTGCGTGGTGTCGATGTTCCCCTACCTGATCTGGGGCGGGGAGTTCAGCCTCGTGAATGCGTGGTTCGAAAGCGTTTCGGGCCTCACGACGACCGGGGCCACGATTCTCAACGATGTCGAGGCGCTGCCGCGCGGGCTGCTTTTCTGGCGCATGGCCTCGACGTGGATCGGCGGTATGGGCGTGGTGATGTTCGCGCTGGTGGTGTTGCCGTCGATCGGCCGCAGCCGGATGATGCTCTCCAACGTGGAGCTCTCGACGATGGCCAAGGACAACTACCGTTACCGTTCGCAGATCGTCGTGCGGATTCTGCTTGTGGTCTATATCGGTCTGACGGCCGTGTCGACCGTGCTGCTCAAACTGGCCGGCATGAACTGGTTCGATGCGCTGTGCCACGCCATGTCGGCCTGCGCGACGAGCGGTTTCTCGACCAAGAACGTCAGCGTGGCCTACTTCAACAGTCCGGCCATTGACACGATCCTGATCTTTACGATGATTACCGCGGGAATCCACTTCGGGCTGATTTACGCCACGGTGACCGGCAAGCGCAACAACATCTTCCGTTCGGAGGTGACGCGCTGGTACCTGGGGATGCTGTTGGCCGGCGGCGTGCTGATCGCCATCAGCCTCTACGCCGCGGACATCTACCCCACGCTTGCCACGTCGTTCCGCCATGCGATGTTCCAGTTCGCCACGCTGGTCTCGACGACGGGGTTTGCCACGGCTGATTCGAACACATGGACATCGTTTGCCATTATCTTGCTGATTTTCGGGTCGCTGGTGTGTGCGTGTGCGGGCTCGACGGCCGGAGGCATCAAGGTCAACCGGCTGGTGCTGGCCGCGAAGATGCTGCGCGCCCGGTTGCAGCAGCAGCAGCATCCTAATGCCGTGATCCGCATTCGTCTCGACGGGATGATCCAGGAGAGCGAGGTCCTCTATTCGGTCATGGTGTTCATCGTCACCTACCTGATGCTGGTGCTCGCCGGGACGATCTTCGGGACGATGCTCGGCATCGACTTGACAACCAGTTTTACGGGCAGCGTGGCGTCGATCGGCAACGTGGGCCCGGGCTTCGGCGAGGTGGGGTCCATGGACAATTTCTCGGCCTTGCCCGCGGCGTTCAAGGTCTCCAATACGCTGTTGATGCTGCTGGGCCGTCTGGAGATTTTCGGACTCATACAGATTTTTTTCATGAAATGGTGGAAATAGTACGACCTATGTATCGCACAATCATAATCCCTCTTCTGTTGGGAACGGTGCTGTTCGCATCGGCTCCCGCACACGCGCAACAACCGCGTGTCGAACCACGGATTGCCGGTCTGGAGAGCAACGAAGAGTATATGTCGCTGCTGCGTGAGGATGCCGCGCTCCGGCAACGCGAGGATTCAACCATGCTGGTGGTCGAGCGGCTCCGGCAACAGCTGCGCGAGGCTCCCGACCAGCGGCAGAACTATTCGCAGGAGATTCTCCGGCTCGAAGGCCAGATTTTCGATATCCGCAATGCCAAAGGCCGGCTGATCGACCGAATCAACACCATCGAACAGGAGTGGGTACTGGCCAATCTGAACAACGAAACGGCCTCAAAGGGTGTCGTGCAGGGAGGGCCTGCGGTCTCCATCCCCGATTCGCTGAAGGTCCGCAACCTGGTTGACAACCTCTATTTCCGCACGCACCTTCCCGAGAGCGACTATGCGGCCCTGCAGGAGTCGCAGCGGCTCGAATCCGTAGCCGACGGGTACCTGGGCCGGTTCCTGGCCAACTACGGGACGCTTTCCGATCTTGCCGACGCCTATGCGGCGGTGGAGACCGAAGCCGAGGCGCTGGATATCTATGCGCGTTACGATTCGCTGCAGCGTGTCAACACGCGGTTGTCGGATTCGCTGGCGGAGGCCTGGAACTACGTCTTTGACAACAAGAACTATGCTTACGGTTATGTGCTCGACGGGCTGGGTCAGGAGGAGCTGCTGACCCGTGAGGAGGAGGAGTTGTCGAAAACCGTGCGCCGGGTTTCGGCCCTGCGCGGCGAGACGGCCTCGGATGCCGTGACCGATTACCTTCTGCGCAAGAAGATGCTGGTCGGCTATGAGGTCGCCGTGGCCGATCTGCTGACGTTGGATGCCGCACGCGATTCGTTGCGCGGCGTGGCGTCGAGCCTGGACAACGATATTTACCAACTGCCGCGGATCGCCATGCAGGAGCGTTATTTCCTCGATTTCGACAGCGTGGCCTTCTCGTCGACGCCGAAATACTCCACGCAGCATCCGATTCCCGAGTGCCGGGTCTATGCCAACGGGACGATCTACCGCATTCTGCTCGGGACGTTCAATACCAAACGGGCCGTCTCCACGTTCCGTGGGGCCTATCCGCTCTTCTACCTGATCAATGACGACGGGAAATGGTGCTATTATACAGGGGGCTTTGCCACCCTTGCCGAGGCGGAGGAGGCGCAGGTCCGGTTGAAGAAACGCGGATTCCTGCGTCCTGAGATCGTGGTGTGGACGGACGGCGTTGCACGTAACCTCTCGCGGGACCCTGAAGCCGGCACCATGGCGTTCCGGGTTGAGATCACGGGAACCGAATCCTTGTCGGATGCCGTCAAGGAGGCCATTGTCGCGTCGGCCGAAGGCCGCGAACTCTCGCGGGTGGGCCAGCAGCTGTTCGTCGTCGGGACGTTCAACGACCGGGCGTTGGCCGACCGGCTTGCCGAGGCGGTCCGTCAGGCCGATCCGGCCCTGACGGCCGAAGTCACCACAGTCGGCGAGTAGCGTTCCGGAAAAAGGTCGAAATTTGACGGGATCGGGATATTTTCAGCGCGAAGATGTCCCGATTCCGGCTTTTTTTGCTATCTTTAACCCATCGTTACGATTAAACCGGACGGATATGTTTTACATCATATTGCTGATCTTTTTCGGGGTGCTGTTCCTGGTGGCCGAACTGGTGCTGCTGCCGGGCGTGTCGATCGGGGCCCTGTTGTCGCTGGTCTGCTACGGAAGCTCGATCTACCTTGCGTTTCGTGACCACGGGACCGTGACCGGTATTCTGGTCATCGTCGTCATCCTGGTATTGTCGCTGATCGCCGTCGTCGTGTCGTTGCGGGCCAAGACCTGGCAGCGCTTCTCGCTCAAGCAGGAGATACGCTCCTCGAGCATGTCTGTCATGCCTGCCGACGTGCTGAAGGTCGGCGACCGCGGCACGACCCTGTCGCGCCTCTCGCCGATGGGCAAGATCGAGATCGGCGGCCAGACCTACGAGGCCAAATCGCAGGGCGCCTACGTCGATCCACAGCGTGCGGTCGAGGTTGTGGGGTTCGAGAACTTCAGCGTTGTGGTGAAGCCTGTCACGGGAGCCGAAGGGTGATGTGATCCGCAATTGCGGCCGCGGAGCCGAGGGACAGGGTGGCGAGTGATATGTGGAAAATCTTGGATATTTGTTTGAATAGTTGACCAAATGATGTTAGGAACCATGGAAATAGGATTGATCGTATTGATCGTATTCGTGGCGTTGTTCGCCATCTGGCTCGTTTTCTATTTCATCCCCGTGGGGCTGTGGTTTTCGGCCCTGGTTTCGGGTGTGCGGATCAGCCTGCTGCAGCTGGTGCTGATGCGTTGGCGCAAGGTGCCGCCTTCGACGATCGTCGCGTCGATGATCGAGAGTACGAAGGCCGGGTTGACGCTCAACCCCAATGAACTGGAGGCACACTACCTGGCCGGCGGCAACGTCACCAATGTGGTGCATGCGCTCGTGTCGGCGCAGAAGGCCAACATCGTGCTGGATTTCAAGATGGCGACGGCCATCGACTTGGCGGGCCGCGACGTTTTCGAGGCCGTGCAGATGTCGGTCAACCCGAAGGTCATCAACACGCCTCCCGTGGCTGCCGTGGCCAAGGATGGCATCCAGCTGATCGCCAAGGCGCGCGTGACGGTGCGCGCGAACATCAAGCAACTGGTCGGTGGCGCCGGCGAAGAGACCGTGCTGGCGCGTGTGGGCGAAGGCATCGTCTCGTCGATCGGCTCGGCCGAGTCGCACAAGATCGTGTTGGAGAACCCCGATTCGATCTCGCGCGTGGTGCTCGACAAGGGGCTCGATGCGGGAACGGCCTACGAGATTCTGTCGATCGACATCGCCGACATCGACGTGGGCAAGAACATCGGGGCACAGTTGCAGATGGACCAGGCACAGGCCGACAAGAACATCGCCCAGGCAAAGGCCGAGGAGCGGCGTGCGATGGCCGTGGCATTGGAGCAGGAGAACAAGGCCAAGGCGCAGGAGGCGCGTGCCAAGGTAATCATGGCCGAGGCCGAGGTGCCGCTGGCCATGGCCGAGGCGTTCCGTAACGGCAACCTGGGAATCATGGATTATTACAAGATGAAAAATATCATGGCCGATACGACGATGCGGGAGTCGATCGCCAAACCCGAAAAAAAGTGATGAATGTGGAAGCGGGCGGGGCGCGAACCTTCGCGCCCCGTTCTGTTTCCGGTCCGGCGGAAACCATGAAGACGAAGGAAATCATGAAAAAGTATTTTTTGATTCTGTTGGCCCTGGGCGTTGCAACGGTCGCCCGGGCGGCCCGTATCGACACGGTGGCGGTTCAAAGCGCCTGCATGCAGCGTGAAATCCCCGCTTTGGTCATCGTTCCCGAGGCGGCGGCCGAACACCCGCTGCCCGTGTTGTATCTGTTGCACGGATACTCCGGCTCCCATACCGCCTGGCAGGGTATTACCGACCTTCGCCCGCTCAGCGAGACCTATTCGATGATCATCGTCTGCCCCGACGGTGAGAACAGCTGGTACTGGGACAGCCCGAAAAATCCCGATGTGCGGTTCGAGACCTTCGTTGCGGCGGAACTCCCCGCGTGGGTCGACGCCCGCTACCCCACCGTTGCCCGCCGGGAGGGCCGGGCGATCGCCGGCCTGAGCATGGGCGGACACGGAGCCATGTGGCTGTCGATCCGCCACCGGGATGTGTTCGGCGCCGCGGGGTCGATGTCGGGCGGGGTCGACATCCGACCTTTCCCCAACGGCTGGCAGATGAAGGAGCAACTCGGCGAACTGAGCGAAAATCCCGAGGTCTGGGATGCCCATACGGTTATGACGCAGGTGGATTCGCTGCGCGACGGCGACCTGGAGATCATTTTCGATTGCGGCTACGACGATTTCTTCTTCGGCGTGAACACGGCCCTGCACGAGAAACTCCGTGCGTTGGGGATCCAGCATGACTTCGTGATCCGTCCGGGCGGTCACAACAATGTCTATTGGGCCAATTCGCTGCCTTATCAGATGCTGTTTTTCCAGCGGTTCTTCCAGCGTCAGGGCATCCTGTGAGTGGTTTGATGCGGCGCAGTATTGTTGCGTAGGCCTTTGTGCGGACGGAGCCAGCGGCGGTTTCGGCGATCTCGCTCTGTTGGCGGGGTCGCCTGTTTTTTGATCTCCGACATACTATTCCCACGCCTGTTTCCGTTACTAAAGAAGCGGTGTAGCATCCTTCGTGCAAAATTTGAAAGGCCTATGTTAGGATTTATCCCGCTTTTTGGTATCTTTGCAACGGTTTTGAAAACGGAAATTCAGAAAATTACAGCATAATATGAAAAGATTCGCAGGGCTGCTCGGACTCGTTGTGGCAGTCGCCCTCCTTCTGACTTCGTGCAAAAAGGATGAAAACGGGACCTTCAAGCTCGACAAACCGGCGCTGTTTCTGCAGCAGGGCGAAACCTTGTCGGTGACGTTCTCTGCTTCGAACATAGCGAGCTATTCGGTGACCTCGACTCCCGAGGGCTGGGACGATCCTTTCGTGGACGCCTCGGCGCGTACGATCATGGTGACCGCCCCCTCGACGATCGAGGATGATACCGACCTGACCGGTTCGATCACCTTCTCGGCCAAGTCCAACGGCGGTTCGACGATTACGGCAACGCTCTTCGTGGGAATCGTTGGGACGGAGGACCTGACCTCGAAGGTGGCCAACAGCTACCTGATCAACAAAAAGGAGACCCGGTACATCCTCGACGGAATGGTCAAGGGGGACGGATCTTCGTTGTCGACGGCTTCGGTGGATATCGTATGGCAGAGTGCGACGAACCTGATCCAATACGTGGATTTCGAGGACGGAAAGGTCTCGTTCTATGTCGGCGCCGACAGCGATGACGCCGACGCGGTCAAAAAAGGCAACGCCCTGCTCGGCGCTTACGATGCTAACGGGAACCTGATTTGGAGCTGGCACCTTTGGACAACGGATTACGATCCCGAGGCGGAAGGCGGAACGGTCGAGTTCAACAACTATACGATGATGACCCGCAACCTGGGTGCTCTGGCCGCGAGCAACGAGTCGACCGATGACATCCTGGCTTCGTTCGGGCTCTTCTACCAGTGGGGCCGTAAGGACCCGTTTGTCGGCTCGAGTTCTTATCAGGCCAGCAACGGCTCTTCGGCTACCATGTACAATGCTTCGGGAAGCCGGGTGACTCTGGACGTTGAAACGTCGAGTGCCACAATCGGAACGGTCGAATATGCCACACAGCATCCTTTGACTTATATTACCGGTGTTTCGGAGTCGTCTTCCGACTGGTTGTGGAGTTCGCGTTCCGACGCCCTGTGGTCGGCTGCCGACAAGACGGTCAACGATCCTTGCCCCTATGGTTGGCGGGTGGCTCCGGCAGCGGCATTTGCCGGTTTGACGATCGCGGGAACTCCCGAAGCCGGTGATTTCGACAAGTACTCCTGGACGCTCAAAAAGGATGGAGCCGAATCGATCTTCTTCGGCGCGGGACGCCGTCGCTACGACAACTCCAAGATTCAAAACCTCTATATATCGCTGTCTGACCTTGACCTGGCGCTCCTGCAGACCCGTGCGGACGAAGCACAGCCTTGGGAGGGCCTTTACTGGACGGCCGGGACGCAGTCCAATGACGCTTTGGCCCTCCATTTCTGGTTCGAGAAGAAGAGCACGACCGGAGGCGTCGAGAATGCCGTCCCCTATGCACGGGCCAACGGCATGTCGGTGCGGTGTGTTCGCGCGGACTGATTGTCGGATGTAGAATGAACGGGCGGGTCGGTATCAGCCGATCCGCTTCTGTTTTACACCTGAAACGCCTATCGCGCAGTTGCTGTTGGCAGAAATACCGGAAATGCCGGAAAATCGCCCGGAGGGCATTCTCCATGTGTTCCAACGTTTTATAAAAAAGTTTATATTTGCACTCTCCATAATCTCAATAGATTCAGTTATGCGCTTGTTATCCCATCTTCTCGCATTGTCCCCGATCCTCTTTTTGGCTGGATGTTCGGACCGGTTTGCGAACGACTCCTCTTCGTCGATTCAAATCGCTCCGTCGATCCTCACGCGGGTTTCGGACCTGAATTTCGACGCGGGAGACCGTATCGGCCTGACCATTGTCCGCTCTACGGGCAACTACGTCGAGAACAATCCGTTGACGTATCAGGGCTCGAGTTTCGTCGACGAGCACCTGACCTGGTACGATACCGGCAATGAACCATCGACCTTCCTGGCCTATTACCCGTATGCGGAGACGGGGATCGACGGAGGCTTCTCCGTAGCGACCGACCAGCGCAGCGGGTATGCTTCGTCCGATCTGCTGGCTGCCGTGAAGAAGAATGTCACTCCGACCTCGGAACCGGTGAAGATGGTCTTTTACCACCTCCTGTCGCAGTTGGACATCGTCGTCAACAACGACTCCTCCGCCTCGGTTGCGGAGGTGATCGTCTCGGGATTTGTCCCGACGGCGGATGTGGACCTGCTGAACCAAAGTGCCACGGTATCGCAGGAAGCTGCGGCAGACGACATCGTAGCGTTCGAAGAGACTCGCGATCTCTCCTACCGGGTGATCCTCGTCCCGCAACGGGCGCCATTGACCGTCACGGTGCACACCGTTGACGGAAATACGCTGACGAAGACCGTTTCGGATGCGGCCCTCGAGGGCGGCCGGCGTTACAACCTGTCGGTTACGCTCACGGACAAGGAGCTGGACATGGCTTTGAGCGGTGAGATCAGCAGCTGGGAGGATGGCGGCACGCTCGTCCCGGATGATTCTATGGGGGAGCGTCCCGAAGGTGGCGAAGACCCGGATGTCCCTGGTTCAACGTTGGAATACGAGGGCGAGACGTACGCCACGACCGTGGTCGGCGGCATGACGTGGATGGCCGAGAACCTCCGCTACGTACCCGACGCAGCGATGGTCGGTTCGACAATCTGGTATCCCCATGGCAGGAAGGAGGATGTTGCCGAGTCCGGTATGCTGTACAGCTACGCTGCGGTGATGAACGGCTCCTCGTCCGATGCCCTTCCGGTGCAGGGACTCTGCCCTCCGGGCTGGCATGTCCCGGCCAAGGCGGAACTGGAGACTTTGTTGGCCTTTGCCACGGTCGATTTCATCTCCGATTCGGGGTATTATATGGACGGCAGTTATCCGTCGAATGTCTCATTCCTGGTGGGCTGCGATGCGGACGGTTCCGAGAATTGTTGGGCGTTGAGAAAGAAAGAAGGCGAACTGTCAAGTCTCTCCGTATCGGTCGGATACGGACTTTCGCTGCGCTGCGTGAAGGACTGACCGACATTGCGCAACCCCTAAGCAAACGGAGGCCTTCCCGTTGAGGGGAAGGCCTCCGTTCGTCTTCGCGGAGCGGCTCCGCGAAACGAGCGGAATCGTCAGTCCCGATTCAGGAAGAAGATCGGGATATTGGCCAGGAAGACGTCCTTGCCGGAAAGTTGCGGCCGTTTGGCGAGCAGTTCCGAAAGCAGGATGTCGCCGATCACGTAGTTGCTCTCGTCGCTGGTGTACTGCTCGTGGATTTTCGAGAAGTTCAGGATGCTGTGGATGTCGGTCTCCTTGTAGCGGGCGTAGATTTTCAGCGTGATATCGGTCGTGTAGTCGGGTTTCTGCAAGTAGTTCATCTTCTTGTACTCATAGCGGTAGTTGTGCTGCCGCGCCATGATGTCGCTCAGGATCGACGATGCCGTAGGCAGGCTCCCGGCGCCCTTTCCGAACATGAACTGCCGGTCGTAGCACTCGCCGCGGATCACTACGCCGTTGTACTCGTCGTCGACGCTGTAGATGTACTTCGAGGGGGTGACGAACTCCGGCATGACGAACATCGTGAAGTGCTCGTCGCTGACCTTGACGACCTGCGCCACGAGCTTGATCTTGACGTTCTTCTCGCGGGCGTACTGGATGTCGGACTCGTGGATGGTCGAGATGCCGTAGGTGAAGATGCGCTCCGGGTCGACGTAAGTGCCCAGGGCGTGTACGGTGATGATAACCAGTTTGAAGAGCGAGTCGTACCCTTCGATGTCGAACGACGGGTCGCTTTCGGCGAATCCCAGGGCCTGGGCCTGCGCCAGGGCGTTGGCGTAGGAGTCCTTGTGGTCGAAGACGCGCGAGAGGATGTAGTTCGACGAACCGTTGAGAATGCCCTTGACCTCCAGCAGCAGGTCGTTGTCGTAATACTCCTCGAGATTGCGGATCACGGGGATCGAGCCGCACGACGAGGCGTCGTAGAGCAGGGCGACATTGCGGTTTTTCTGGATGTCGATCAGTTCGGGAAGATGGTGTGCGAGCATTGTCTTGTTGCCCGACACGACCGGAATGCCGCGCAGCAGGGCGCTTTTGACGATCCGATAGGCGGCCTGCGCGTTGTCGATAACCTCGACGATGAGGTTGATGTTCGGGTCGTTCAGAATATCGTCCGTCGAGGTGGTGAACAGTGCCGGATCGGCCTTGATCTTGCGGGGCTTGTGCGGGTCGCGGACACAGATCTTCAGAATTTCGGCATGGGCGTTTTTCGCTTTGCGCACCACTTCGTAGATGCCCTGTCCGACGACGCCGAATCCGAACAGTCCGATTTTGATTTTGCTCATATGGGTTTGTTTTAATCGTTCATAAATGGGAGCAGGATGTTGTTCAGCTGTTCGTGCTCGACGAGGAATCCGTCGTGCCCGAACGGCGAATCGATTTCATAGTAGCTGCTGCCGGGAATCCGTCGATGCAGCAGGCGCATCTCGGCCGGGGTGAAAATGATGTCGGTTGTGATGCCGACGACGATCGTGTGGGCCGTGATCCGTGCGAGCGCCTCCTCCTCGCCGCCCCTGCCGCGTCCGACGTCGTGGGTGTCGAAGGCGTCGAGGATGGCGTAATAGGAGTAGGCGTTGTAGCGGCGGCAGAGTTTCTCGCCCTGGTACTGCTGGTAGGTGCAGGCCCGGTGCAGCGCCGGCGCCTCTTCACGGTCCTGTTGTGTGAGGTTGTACCCTTCGGGGCCGCGGTAACTCAACAGTCCGATGGCGCGTGCGGCGGCCAGCCCCTTCATGCCGGCATCGTCGCGCGGCTCCCCGAAGGTCGTGTCGGCCTCGATGGCCATGCGCTGCGTCTCGTCGATGGCGATGGCCCAGGGCGACGCCTTGGCCGCCGTGGCGATCAGTGCGAGGCGTGCGATCCTCCCGGGCTCCGAGACGGCCCACTCCACGGCCTGAAACCCCCCGACCGAACTGCCCACGAGCAGGGCGATGCGGCGGATGCCGAGGGCGTCGGCCAACAGTTGGTGCGCCCGCACGAGGTCGCGGATCGTGAAGGGCGGGAAGTCCCTGTACCAGGGTTTCCCGGTGGCGGGGTTTACATGCAGCGGGCCCGTCGTGCCGTAGTGCGACCCGATGATGTTGGCACAGATAACGAAATGCCGTGCCGGGTCGAGAAAACACCCCTCCTCGACCGTGTGGGGCCACCAGTCGGCGACGTCCGAATTGGCGGTCAGCGCATGGCATACCCAGATGGCGTTGTCGCGGGCATCGTTCAGTTTCCCGTAGGTGTGGTAGGCGATGCGCAGTTCGGGCAACGTGTGTCCGGTCTCCAGTTCGAACGGCCCGGGGGCGATGTAAACCTGTGCGTCCATTGAATCGATCTCTCTGTCCAGTTATTCGACATGTGCGAAGGCCTGTTCGAAGTCCTCGATCAGGTCTTCGACGTTCTCCAGCCCGAGCGAAATGCGCAACAGCGTGGGCGTGACACCCGCGGCGGTGAGGTCGGCCTCGCTAAGCTGCTTGTGGGTTGTCGATGCGGGGTGTGTGATGACGGTGATCGAGTCCCCGATCATAGTCATGTTGGCCGCCAACTGGAGCGATTCGACAAAGCGTACGGTGCTCTCCAGCGTCCCCTTCAGCTCGATCGTGAAGACGGCCGACGACCCGAAGCGGTAGTATTTGTGGGCATTTGCGTAGCTCGGGTGCGATTCGAAGCCTACGTAGCTGACGCTCTTTACCTTGGGATGGTTGCGGCAATACTCGGCCAGGCGGCGTGTCGACTCCACCTCGTGCTTCACGCGCAGCGAGAGGGTCTCGAGCCCGATCATCATCAGGTAGGCGTCGAATGGCGATGGGCAGCAGCCCATGTCGCGCAGCCCGTCGACCCGGCACTTGACGATAAAGGCCGCCTTGCCGAAGGTCTTGTAGAGGTTCAACCCGTGATACCCTTCCGAGGGACCGTCGATCTGCGGGAATTTGCCGTTGGCCCAGTTGTAGTTGCCGCCGTCGACGATCACGCCGCCCATGGCGGTACCGTGGCCGTTGATCCACTTCGTGGCGGAGTCCACGACGATGTTGGCACCCCACTCAAAGGGGTTGCAGAGATAGCCTGCGGCGCCGAACGTGTTGTCGACCACGAACGGCACGTCGCGCCGGCGGGCCAGTTCGCCCAGGGCCTGCAGGTCGGGAACCGCGCAGGTGGGGTTGCCCATGCTCTCGACGTAGATCGCCTTGGTGCGGTCGTCGATCAGGGCGTCGAACGCCTCGGGCTCCTCGCTCGGGGCGATGCGGCAGTCGATGCCGAGTTTGCGCAGCGTGATGCGGAACTGGTTGTAGGTCCCTCCGTAGAGGAAGGGCGAGGTGACGATGTTGTCGCCTTCGGCGGCCAGCGAGAGCACGGTGACCAGGATGGCCGACATGCCCGACGAGACGGCCAGGGCCCCGACGGCGCCGTAGAGGGCGGCGATACGCTCTTCATAGTTCGTCGTGGTGGGGTTCTGGAGGCGGGTATAGATGTTGCCGGGCTCGCTCAACTCGAAAAGACGTGCGGCGTGGTCGCAACTGCGGAAGCGGTATGCGGCCGTGGGATAGATCGCCACGCCGCGCGCTCCGGTCGGTTCGTCTTTCTGGAGGCCCGCATGGATTTGCAGGGTTTCGAAACGGTACTTCTTGGTATCCATATAAATTTAAATTGAGAGTCCACAAAAAAAATCCGACCTCAGGGAAGCCGGATTGTATTTGTCGGAACACGATGAATTTACACCCGGCGGAAACGGTTGCACATGCACATGACCATCATCATGTTCTGATGAAGCATCTCGCTGACGCGATCGTATCTGCGGGCCGTGTTCATGGTGTTCTGTCGTTCTACGGATGCAAATATAACAAATTTTTTCAGTTCGGATACTATTTGCCGGAAAAATTCCGTTGGAGAATACAAAATAGTGTGCTTATTTTTTGTTGTTTCGGTATTCGGTGGGAGATTCTCCTGTGTGTTTCTTGAAAAAACGTCCCAGGTACGACTGGTCGGGGAATTTCATCCTGTAGGCGATTTCCTGTACCGATAGGTCCGTGGACTGAAGCATCATCTTGATCTCGAGTATCACGGCATGGTCGATGAATCTTTTTGCCGAGGTGTGTGCGATGTTGTGGACGATGGTCGAGAGGTAGCGGGTCGAGATGCAGAGCTTGTCGGCGTAGAACGACACCTCGCGCTCCTGCGAACAATGCTCGTGCAGCAGGGATGCGAAACGATGGAACAGTTCGGTCTGCCGCATCGTTGTATCGGCCGATTCCTCGCGTTCGTAGGCTGAGAAGCGTTGCATTTTGTCGTAGATTTCCAGCAACAGGTTCTGCAGTCGGTTCTTTATTATGGTATGGCGAAATATGTTTTCGCGATCGTTGTAGGTGTAGGTGGTCATGTCGAACCAGATAATGGCTCCTTCAGTGATCCGTTGCGATGGGTTGACAATGGGACGTTCGCGCAGCGAGTGGAAAAAGGCGGGTTCGAGTCGGAATGCCGCTTCGGAGAAGAGTTCGTGCGAGAAGGCACAGTACGACGCGCGAAAGTTGTCCGTCCGGGAGGTCAGCAGCAGGAGTGATCCCGGCAGTAGCAGTACCAGCGTATTGCGTTTCAGCTGTCCGTGGATCTGGCCGACAGTGATGTCGGCGCTTCCCTCGCGGCAGAAGAGGATAGCGCAACCTTCGATTCGACATGCGTAGTTGTTGAAGAAGGCCAGGTCCGATGTCCCGATGATGAATTGCTCGTCGGCGGGAATGGTGAGGGGATTGGCGTAGATCATAACAATTCGTTTTTCGAACAAAAATACGAATTTTATGGTTGGAAAAAATGCTTTTGTTCCGAAAAGCGACAACAATGTTCGCAATATAGAGGCATGATGCGAGTGATTTTGGAATACTTTTGCACCGGGAAAAGTTTTTTAGTACAGTAAATAATAGATGGAAATTATGAAACAAAGATTTGTGAAGGCTGCCATAATGGTTTGCTGTGTGGCGGCTGTCGGATGCAAACAGGCTCCGATGACGACGGGTCCGGGCGAATATGCCGTGTTGACTGTTGCTACCACCGACCGCGAAATCCCGACGAACTATTCGGCGACGATCCGCGGACGTCAGGACATCGACATCTACCCTCAGGTTTCGGGGACCATCTGGCAGCTTTGCGTGAAGGAGGGTCAGCGAGTCTCGAAGGGCCAGACCCTGTTTATCATCGACCAGGTCCCCTATAAAGCCGCTTTGCAGACCGCCGAGGCCAACGTCGCTGCCGCCAAGGCCAGCGTTGCTACGGCACAGCTCACTTACGATAGCAAAAAGGAGCTTTTCGCACGCAACGTCGTGTCGCAGTTCGACCTTTCGACGGCCGAGAACAACCTGCTGACCGCCAAGGCGCAGCTTGCCCAGGCCGAGGCCCAGCAGGTCAATGCCGCCAACAACCTTTCCTACACGGTTGTCAAGGCTCCGTCGGACGGTGTGGTTGGCACGCTCCCCTACCGTGTCGGCGCGCTGGTGAGCGCCTCGATGCCGCAGCCGCTGACCACTGTGTCGGACAACTCGACGATGTACGTCTACTTCTCGCTGACCGAGAAGCAACTGCTTGAGTTGACTCGCCGCTATGGCTCGATCGACGCAACGCTCAAGAGCATGCCCGACGTACAGCTGCGGCTGAACGACGGCTCGATGTACGACCAGAAAGGACGCGTGGAGTCGATTAGCGGTGTGATCGAAACGGGTACCGTGCAGCTGCGTGCCGCCTTCCCCAACAAGAACGGATTGCTTCACAGCGGAGGTGCGGGCGATGTTGTGCTGGCCAATGCCTACAAGGACTGCATTGCCATTCCGCAGGCTGCGACCTTCGAACTCCAGGACAAAGTTTACGTATACAAGATCAAGGACGGCAAGGCCGCATCGTCGATGGTCGAGGTGGAGCCGATCTCCAACGGCCAGGAGTACATCGTCAAGTCTGGGTTGACGCCTGGCGACGTGATCGTAGCCGAGGGTGTGGGTCTGTTGCGTGAGGGCACGCCCGTGGTTCCCAAAGGTCAGGCAGCCGCTGCCGCAGCCCCTGCCGAAGAGCAGCCGGCCGCCGGAGCTGCCGCCGAGGCTGCAGGTGAAACGTCCGGCGATGCTGCCGCCCAAACCCAAAACGAGAAGGAGGAATAACCCATGACACTCAGACATTTCATTGAACGACCCGTACTGGCGTCGGTCATTTCCATTGTCATTGTGATTGCGGGTCTGATTGGCCTGGCAACACTGCCTATCGAGCAATATCCCGACATTGCGCCCCCGACGGTCATGGTGCGGGCCTCGTATCCGGGTGCCAGTGCCGAGACCATCCAGAAAGCCGTGGTCGTGCCTCTGGAGCAGGCCATCAACGGCGTGGAGAACATGACCTACATGACCTCCAGCGCTGCGGCCGGAAGCGCCTCTGTGGCCATCTACTTCCGCCAAGGCACCGATCCCGACATGGCGGCCGTGAATGTGCAGAACAAGGTCTCGCGGGCCACCGGACAATTGCCGTCCGAGGTGACGCAGATCGGTGTGACGACCATGAAGCGTCAGACTTCAATGGTAAAGATTTTCTCGCTGTATAGCCCTGATGACAGTTACGACGAGACTTTCCTTTCGAACTACCTGAAGATCAATATCGAACCGAGAATTCTGCGTATCCCGGGCGTTGGTGAAGCCTTTACGCTGGGTTCCGATTACTCGATGCGCGTATGGCTCAAGCCCGACATCATGGCACAGTACAAGCTCATCCCCTCGGATGTGACGGCGGCGATGGCCGAGCAGAACATCGAGGCGGCAACGGGTACGCTGGGCGAGAACTCTGAGAATACGTTCCAGTACACGATGAAATACCGTGGGCGTATGCAGACGCCTGAGGAGTTCGGCCAAATCGTGATCCGTTCGAACGACGACGGTACGGTGTTGCGGCTGAAAGACATTGCCGACATCGAGTTGGGACGTGAGTCCTATGCTTTCAAGGGGTATACGAACGGACATCCGGGCGTCAGCGCCATGGTGTTCCAGACGGCCGGCACGAACGCTACGCAGGTGGTGAACGAAGTTAATGCACTGCTCGACGAAGTGGAGCAGGAGCTCCCGAAGGGTGTGGCCATCGCCCACCTGCAGAGCGTGAACGACTTCCTTTACGCTTCGATGAAGGAGGTGATCAAGACCCTTTTCGAGGCCATCCTGCTCGTGGTGCTGGTGGTGTATGTCTTCCTGCAGGACATCCGGTCGACGCTCGTGCCGACAGTCTCGATCATTGTGGCGTTGGTCGGTACGTTCGCCTTTCTCTCGGTGGCCGGGTTCTCGATCAACCTGCTGACGCTCTTCGCCCTGGTGCTTGCGATCGGTACGGTCGTCGACGACGCCATCATTGTCGTCGAGGCGGTGCAGGCGCGTTTCGATGCCGGGTACAAGTCCTCCTACATGGCCACGATCGATGCCATGTCGGGCATTACGTCGGCTATCGTGACCTCGACGTTGGTCTTCATGGCGGTGTTCATTCCTGTGGCGATGATGGGCGGTACGTCGGGAGTCTTCTACACGCAGTTCGGTATTACGATGGCTGTGGCCGTGGGTCTTTCGGCCGTGAACGCCCTGACGCTGTCGCCGGCCCTCTGCGCCATTCTACTGAAGCCCTACCTCGATGAGAACGGCGAGATGCGCGATAATTTCGCAGCCCGTTTCCGCAAGGCGTTCAATACTGCATTCGGGGCTTTGGTCAACAAATACAAGCACGGCGTAATGCTCTTCATCAAGCACAAATGGCTGATGTGGTCGACGCTTGGTCTGGCCATTGCAGCACTTGTACTGCTGATGAATACCACCAAGACGGGTCTGGTGCCCGACGAGGACCAGGGTACGATCATGGTCAATGTCACCGCAGCTCCTGGATCTTCGCTCTCCGAGACCCATAAGATCATGGAAGAGGTATCGGAACGTATCCAGGGTATTCCGCAGATCCGCGACTTCATGCAGACGGCAGGATACGGTATGATTGCCGGCCAGGGTTCGTCGTACGGTATGTGTATCATCAAACTGAAGGATTGGGACGAGCGTCCGGAGAAGCAGGATGCGGTAAATGCCGTCATCAACCAGATCTATGCCCGTACGGCCGACATCAAGGATGCGCAGATATTCGCTGTAGCACCGCCGATGATCTCCGGTTACGGAACGTCGACCGGTTTCTCGATGCACCTGCAGGACAAGGCCGGCGGTGAACTGACCGATTTCTACAACATTTACCTACAGTTCATCGCGGCGTTGAACCAGCGTCCCGAGATCGAGCGTGCCTACTCGACCTTCAACATCAACTTCCCGCAGTACATGGTCGACATCGATGCCGCCAAGGCCAAGCGGGAGGGGATCTCCCCCACGTCGATCCTCTCGACCCTTTCGGGCTACTATGGAGGCCAGTACGTGTCGAACATCAACCGTTTTTCGAAGATGTATTATGTAACGATCCAGGCCGACCCGAAATACCGCCTCGACCAGGAGTCTCTCAACAACGTATACGTGCGCACCGACAGTGGCGAAATGGCGCCGCTGGGACAGTTTGTGACTCTGACGCGCGTCTACAGTTCCGAGGTGCTCAATCGCTTCAATATGTACAACTCGATCGCCGTGAACGGTACGGCTGCCGATGGATATTCGTCGGGCGATGCGATCAAGGCTATCCAGGAGGTTGCCGCCGAGGTACTGCCCCGTGGTTACGGCTATGAGTTCGACGGCATCACGCGTGAGGAGGCCCAGACGGGTAGCAACACGGTCATCATCTTCGGAATCTGTATTCTGCTGATCTACCTCATCCTGAGTGCCCTGTACGAGAGCTTCCTGCTGCCGTTCGCGGTGATTCTCGCCGTGCCGTGCGGCCTGATGGGTTCGTTCCTGCTGGCCAAGATCATGGGCCTGGAGAACAACATCTACCTTCAGACGGGTATCATCATGCTGATCGGTCTGCTGTCGAAGACGGCCATCCTGATCACGGAGTACGCTGCCGACCGTCGCCGCGCAGGCATGAGCCTTACGCAGGCCGCCGTTTCGGCTGCCAAGGTCCGTCTGCGTCCTATCCTGATGACGGTGCTGACCTGCGTCTTCGGTATGATCCCGCTGGTACTGTCGCACGGTGTGGGCGCCAACGGTAACTCGACCCTCGGATCGGGCGTCGTGGGCGGAATGATCGTCGGAACGCTGGCCCTGCTGTTCCTCGTGCCGACGCTGTTCATCGTCTTCGAGACGTTGCAGGAGAAGGTCAAGCCGCTGGAGTTGGACCCCGATCCGCAGTGGGCCGTACGAGCCGAGCTCGAAGAGGTTAAAAACGAGAAAGATGAGGAGTAACGCTATGAGAAAGTTCATGATTATACTTGCCGCTGCGGCGCTGACCGGTTGCGGCATCTACAAGCCCTACACGCGTCCCGAGGTTGTGACCGACGGCCTCTATGGGGATGCCGAGACGGCCGACACGACGACTTTGGGCGATATCAGTTGGCAGGAGATGTTCACCGACCCGGCGCTTCAGACGCTGATTGCCCGGGCCCTGGAGAACAACACCGACCTGCAGTCGGCCGGCTGGCGAGTGAAGGAGGCCGAGGCGACGCTCAAGTCGGCCCGTCTGGCCTACCTGCCGTCGTTCAACTTCGCGCCGCAGGGCTCGTTGAGCAGTTTCGACGGTGCGACGCCGACGAAGACCTATTCCATCCCGGTTCAAGCGAGCTGGCAGATCGACATCTTCAACGGTCTGACCAACGCGAAGCGGAAGTCGAAGGCCCTCTACCTCCAGAGTAAGGAGTATGAGCAGGCCGTGAAGACGCAGCTGATCGCCAGTGTGGCGAACCTCTACTATACGCTGTTGATGCTCGACAGCCAGTACGAGGTGACCGAAGAGACGGCCGTCAGCTGGCGGAAGAGCGTCGAGATGATGCAGGCCATGAAGGAGGCCGGTCTGGCCAACGAGGCGGCTCTTGCCCAGTACGAGGCCACCCGGCTCTCGATCGAGGCGTCACTGCACGACCTGAGCTACCAGCGCACGCAGACCGAGAACAGCCTCTGCTCGCTGTTGGGCGAGGCGCCGCATGCGGTGACGCGCGGCCGGCTCGAAGGGCAGTCGCTGCCTGAGGAGCTGATGATCGGCGTGCCGGTTCAGATGCTTTCGAACCGTCCCGACGTGCGCTCGGCCGAGTATACGCTCATGCAGTCCTATTACGCCACGAGCGAGGCTCGTTCGGCACTCTACCCTTCAATCACGTTGAGTGGTACGCTGGGCTGGACGAACAATAGCGGCGCGGGAATCGTCAATCCCGGCAAACTGCTGTGGAATGCCGCAGGTTCGCTCCTGCAGCCGATCTTCAATGCCAATTCGAACCGTGCGCGCGTGAAGATCGCCCTGGCACAGCAGGAGGAGTCGAAACTGGCTTTCCAGCAGACGCTGCTCAATGCCGGTGCCGAGGTGAACAACGCTCTTGTGCAGTGCCAGTCGGCGCGTGCCAAGGCGGACCTTCGTGTCGGACAGATCGAGGCGTTGGAGCGTGCGGTCGAAAGCACGGAGTACCTGATGCAGTACGGATCGACGACTTACCTCGAGGTGTTGACGGCCAAGCAGTCGCTGCTTTCGGCACAGTTGACGCAGATCTCCGACCGTTTTGACGAGATTCAGGGGGTTGTGAACCTCTATCAGGCGCTCGGTGGCGGGCGTGACATCACGCAGGAGAAGGAGGCGAAGTGATGAAACGCGGGGCTACCAAAGAGGAGATCATCCGCACGACGCAGGAATTGATCGCCCGCAACGGCATCCGGGCCGTCCGGGTCGATGAGATCGCGCAGACGCTGGGGATCTCGAAACGTACCCTGTACGAGATGTTCGCCGACAAGAACGACTTGGTGAACACCTGCCTCGATGTGATGAGTCTTCAGCAGCGGGAACGCATCGTGGCGTGCCGCAAACGCCGTGGAGGAAATCCGCTTCAGCGAGTCTTCCGTCTTATGAACGAGTATGTCGACAACCTCTACCGTGTAGACCATGTCTTTTTGTCGGACATTCGTCGGCGGGTGGTCTTTGCCCAGCATTTCGACGAACACAGGGAGTTTTGGCACAAGGAGCTGGCCGATGGCCTTGAGGTGTGCCGTGAGCAGCATTATCTGCTGCCTGATGTCGATTCATCGACGTTTGCTGACCGGTTGTTGGCCACCTTGCTCGAATTGCGCCTGAACGGCGCGCAGCGTGAGGAGCTGTTTTTTTTCAGCCGGACGATTCTCCGGGGTGCCGCCACACGTGAAGGTATCGACCTGATTGATCGCAAGGCGTAACCCCTCATAAACAAAAGAACAGAGAAAAACCCGCAGGATATTCCTGCGGGTTTTTCTTTCGGTATCAGATTTCTGGGGCGTGGAATCTCAACTGTTGCAAAAAATCCGTAACTTTGCATAATTTTGTTATCCGGGCATGCTGCCTTCGTGACGTTTGGTCCGTTGCCCGGGAACGATCCACATATAAACACGACAAGTTCAGGAATCATGTTACGTAAAAGCCGGATTGCCGCTGCTGCAATCTTTTTCGTGTGTATCACGCTGTTGTTTCTTGATTTCACCGGAACGCTCCATGCATGGCTGGGCTGGATGGCGAAAATCCAGTTGTTGCCCGCCCTGCTGGCCGTCAACGTCGGCGTCGTGGTCGGGCTGGTATTGCTGACACTGCTCTTCGGGCGTGTCTACTGTTCGGTTATCTGCCCGCTGGGCGTCATGCAGGACGTCGTGTCGTGGATCTCCGGCCGGCGGCCCAAACACCGTAACCGGTTTCGCTACTCCCGTGCGCTGACGTGGCTGCGTTACACGATGCTTGTGGTCTTCGTAGCGATGCTGCTGGCGGGCTTCGGTACGCTGTTGGCGCCCTACAGCGCTTATGGCCGGATCGTTTCGAGCCTGTTGGCCCCCATATGGCAATGGGTAAACAACCTGCTGGCCGCCGTGTCCGAACGCCTCGACAGCTATGCCTTCTATTCGGTCGACGTGTGGATGAAGAGCCTCTCGACGCTGCTGGTGGCTGTCGTGACGTTTGTCGTGATCGCCGTGCTGGCGTGGCGCAACGGCCGCACGTGGTGCAACACGGTCTGCCCCGTGGGCACGGTGCTTGGATTCCTGTCGCGTTATTCGCTGTTCCGTCCGGTGATCGACACTTCGAAGTGCGTCGATTGCCAGCGTTGTGCACGCAACTGCAAGGCATCGTGCATCGACATCCCCAACCACCGTATCGATTACAGCCGTTGCGTGGCCTGCATGGACTGCCTGGAGATGTGCCACAAAAATGCCATTCGCTATACGCGGCGTCACGGGACGCCCGCCTCGACGAAAGCCTCGGCGACCGCCGCTCCGGCTGCCGATGTGTCGCGTCGTAAGTTCCTGGGGGTGGCGGGCCTGCTGGCCTATTCGGGACTGCGGGCCCAGGAGAAGAAGGTCGACGGCGGCTTGGCAGTGATCGTCGACAAGCAGATTCCCCGGCGTGCTACGCCCCTGGTGCCTCCCGGGGCACGGGACTTGCGCCACTTCCTGTCGCACTGTACGGCCTGCCAACTTTGCGTCTCGGTCTGCCCGAACCAGGTGCTGCGCCCCTCGGGTGATCTGGAACGGCTGATGAAGCCCGAGATGCAGTACGAACGCGGTTATTGCCGTCCCGAATGTACGAAGTGTGCGGAGGTGTGCCCCACGGGCGCCATCCGCCTGGCTGACCTCACGGAGAAGGCCTCGACGCAGATCGGCCATGCCGTATGGACACGTGCGAACTGCGTGGTGGTAAACGACGGCGTGCAGTGTACCAACTGCTCGCGGCATTGTCCGACGGGTGCGATCCGGATGGTTCCGCTCGATGCGTCGGATCCCAAGTCGCTGCGGATTCCTGCGGTGAACGAGGAGTTGTGCATCGGCTGCGGCGCCTGTGAGAACCTCTGTCCGGCGCGGCCGTTCAGCGCCATTCATGTCGAGGGGCATGAGCGCCATCGTCTGATTTGAGAACCTGTAAGCCCAAAATCTATGGATACGAAAGACAAACGTTCGAAAGATTCCATTTCGCGGAGGAATTTTCTGAAAATCATGGGTGTCGGTGCTGCGGCCCTGACCGGGTGCCGGGGAGATGGCCGTGCCGCGGGGAACGCGGGCCCGTCGGGTACGGTCGCGGAGGGCAGCATGAGCTACCGGACGAATCCGAAGAACGGCGAACGCGTTTCGCTGTTGGGATACGGATGCATGCGCTGGCCGACGTTGCAGGAACCCGATGCCACGGGAAACGTGATCGACCAGGAGGCCGTGAACCGATTGATCGACCATGCAATGGCCCACGGCGTGAACTATTATGACACCTCGCCGGTCTACATGCAGGGGTGGTCCGAGAAATCGACGGGAATCGCTCTGAAGCGTTACCCACGTGATAAATACCTGATTGCCACCAAGCTGTCGAACTTCTCGAACTATACGCGCGAGAACTCCATCGCCATGTACCGGCAGTCGTTTGCCGACCTCCAGGTGGACTACATCGACTACTATCTGCTTCACTCGATCGGCAACGGCGGGATCAAGACCTTCCGGGCACGCTATATCGACAACGGCATGATCGACTTCCTGCTCGAGGAGCGGCGTGCGGGGCGGATCCGCAACCTGGGATTCTCGTTCCACGGCACGCAGGCCGTGTTCGACGAGGTGCTGGCCATGCACGACCGGGTGCACTGGGATTTCGTGCAGATCCAGCTCAACTATGTCGACTGGCGCCACGCCTCGGGCAACAACGTCCCGGCCGAGTACCTTTACGGCGAGCTGGAGAAACGCGGGATTCCGGCCATCATCATGGAGCCGTTGCTCGGGGGCCGTCTCTCGAAAGTCCCCGACCACATCGCCACGCGCCTCAAGGAGCGCCGCCCCGAGTCGAGCGTCGCATCGTGGGCTTTCCGGTTTGCCGGGTCTCCCGAAGGGGTGCTCACTGTGCTGAGCGGCATGACCTATATGGAGCACCTGCAGGACAACCTGCGCACCTATTCGCCGCTGGAGCCGCTGAGCGACGACGAACGGCAGTTCCTCTTCGATACGGCCGATCTGATGATGCAATACCCCACCATCCCGTGCAACGACTGCAAATACTGCATGCCCTGTCCCTACGGCATCGACATTCCGGCTGTCCTGCTGCACTACAACAAGTGCGTCAACGAGGGGAACGTGCCGCGCGACGGCGAGGACCCCAACTACCATGCGGCGCGTCGGGCCTTCCTGATCGGGTACGACCGTTCGGTGCCGCGCCTGCGTCAGGCGAGCCACTGCATCGGGTGCGAACAATGCAACCCGCACTGCCCGCAGTCGATTGACATCCCGAAGCAGCTTCACCGCATCGACGAGTTCGTCGAGCAACTCAAGCGCAATACGCTCTGATGGGCCGCACAGCGAACGAGAACGCCCGTAACCTTCGAAGGTTACGGGCGTTCTCGTTACAGGGGCCCCTGTCGGTTACAACCGCGGCTTGACCTCCGGTGCAAGGATCGTGACGAAGGGTGTCCCGTTGTCGTCGCACGTGGAGACGATGCGCACGGCCTTCACCGGCTTCTCGGGATGCAGCCGGATGCGGCCGGCCTGCAGTTCTCCGGCCTTGTGGAACGAGTTGCCGTTGTAGGAGATTTCGGCGTATCCCGTGGTGATGATCGAGAGCGGCAGTTGCGGATAGCCCGTCTGAATGGTTATCTCACGGCAGGCCACCGGCTCGGCAAACGTGTAGAGAATCCAATCCTGTTGCCCGCAGGTACGTTTCGTACGGCTCATCCCGCGGTAGTTTTCGGCGTTGGAGAGCGGGAAACGGGGGTTTTCGGGCATCGAACTGGTGATCTTCACCGCCGGCTTGATGGTCTTCCAATACGACGGGTCGGCCGCATGGGGGCTCCGGGCGGTACCGAGGCGGGAGATGAAACGGTAGCGGTACGGTTCCGTAGTGGCGATCGGCTGCGTGTAGGGATGTTCGGTCGCGTCGTTGTCTGCGCAATAGAGGAGTTCGCTGCCGTCGTCGACCGAGGCCGAGAGTTTCCCGTCGGCATAGGTCACCTGCGGCGGAAAGAGCCGGAAGCGGATTCCCATGGCCGCCATGCGGGCGTAGTGCTTCTCCTTCAGCTCCTTGTAGTAACTCTCCCACCCTTCGGCATTGCCGCTCCAGGCGATGCGGGCCAGGGCGCAGACGCGCGGGAAGAGCATGTAGTCGAGGTAATCGGGTTGCTCGGGGTTGTGCGAGAGATGGATTTCGCTCCAGAAGGCGCCCTCCATCCCGACGATGCGCTGCTGCTGTTCTGCGGAAAATCCCGCGTTGTCGAGGTCGAAGCGGTAGGTCTTGCCGGCATCGAAAATGGCGGCCCAGGAGTGCCCGTCCTCGTGTTCCGACTGCCGCATGTCGAAGTAGAAGTATTCGCCCGGCATGACAATGGTGTTGTATCCTTTGGCTGTGGCGTCGAGGCAGGCTTTGGTGTTCTCCCATCCGTAGACGAGGCTTTCGCGCGAGAGGTCTCCGGTGCGCACTGCCTCATTCCATACGCCGGGATATTTGCCGTGTGTGGCGAGGATCGAGGCCATGCGCTTCATGAAGAGGTCTTCGAGCTGGTGCGGATCGGTCATGCCGCGCTGACGCATCAGAGCCTGACAGTCGGGGCAGCGTTTCCACTGCGTCATGTCGACCTCGTCGCCGCCGACATGAATGCATTTCGACGGGAACAGTTCGCAGAGCTCGCCGAGAATATCCTCCAGCAGCGCGTAGTTCTCCTCTCGGGCCACGCACCAGGCATTGCGGTAGTCGTAGCCGTTGGTCGAGACCGTGTCGGGCGGATAGTTGCAGCGGATTTCGGGGTGTACCGACGCGATGGTTCGGCTGTGCCCCGGGAGGTCGATCTCGGGGATGATCTCGATGTTGCGCAGGGCGGCGTAGTCGATCAATTCACGCATCTCGTCCTGGGTGTAGTATCCGCCGTATTTTTCGCCCCATTTGCCGTAGACGGAGCGCACAGGCGAGTCACCGCCGCGGAATCCGCCGATCTGGGCCAGTTCGGGGTGCGATTTGATCTCGATGCGCCACCCTTCGTCATCGGTGAGGTGAATGTGGAGCTTGTTGATGTTGTGGTACGACAGGAGGTCGATGTAGCGTTTCATCCGCGTGGCGTCGATCCATGTGCGTGCCACGTCGATCATCACGCCGCGGTAGGCGTACCGAGGTGTGTCCTCGATCCGTGTGCAGGAGACCATCGTGCCGACCGGCACACCCTGTCGGTTGTAAACCTCGGGTGGGAGCAGGCGGAACAGCTGCTGCAGCCCGTTGAATACGCCTCCGCTGGTCGAGGCATTGATCCGGATGTGGTCTGTGGCGATATCGAGCGAGTAGGCCTCGGCTGCGGGACTGTTTCCCGCGACGCTGTCTGCGTCGAGGGTCAGAACGATGGCACCATCGCCCGTCACACCCGAGCGGACGGGGTACCCGAGGTATTCGGCTGCGTATCGGGCCAGCGGTTGCAACGCTTCATCGGCGGCAATGGTCGTGCCTGGTTGGAAGACGAACGAGCCGGGGTGCGGCGAGGTTTTCCGGGGGGCCGGTTGTGCCGAGGCGCCCGAGAATCCGCATCCGAGGAGCGCAATGAGCAGGGATAGTCGGAATTTCATGTATGATACGGATAAATTTGTTCTCGACAAAGGTACGTTTTTTACGCCGAATATGCTACCTTTGCCATGAGAGATTTGAATCGTGTATACATAAAATCATGGAAAAAGATAAACGTTTGCAGGCTACGGCCCGGCTGTTGGAGGTGATGAACACGCTGCGCCGCGAATGTCCGTGGGATCGGGAACAGACCTTTGACTCGTTGCGCAGCAATACGATCGAGGAGACCTACGAGTTGGCCGACGCCATCACGGATCACAACATGGAGGGGATCAAGGAGGAGTTGGGCGATCTGCTGCTGCATGTGGTGTTTTATTCGAAACTGGGCGAGGAGCAGGGGGCCTTTGATTTCGGCGATGTCGCCAACGCCCTGTGTGACAAACTCATCTACCGCCATCCGCATGTCTACGGCGACATCCATGCCAACACGCCGGCCGAGGTAAAGGAGAACTGGGAGGCGTTGAAACTCCGCAAGAAAAACCGCAAGAGCGGGACGCTGGGCGGTGTTCCGCGGTCGCTTCCGGCCCTGGTGAAGGCCTATCGCGTGGGCGAGAAGGCCGCCGGGACGGGGTTCGACTGGCAGCATCGGGAAGATGTCTGGGCGAAGGTCCGCGAGGAGGTTTCGGAGGTCGAGGCCGAGATGAAGTCGGGCCGCAAGAGCGACCTCGAGGGGGAGTTCGGCGACCTGCTCTTTGCGCTGGTCAACGCCTGCCGCCTCTACGGCGTGGACCCCGAATCGGCGCTGGAGCGTACGAACAAGAAGTTCATCCGGCGCTTCAATTACATGGAGGAACAGGCTGCTTCGCAAGGGCATACACTTCATGAACTGTCGCTCGACGAGATGGAGTCCCTCTGGCAGGAGGCCAAAAAGGACGAGTAGCGGTGACCGTCTACTGTCCCGCCCCAACAATCATTACAGGAATCACAAAACAACGAGATAACGAAATGGCATTGATCAGAAAAGTCCGCGGGCATGAGCCTGTGATTGGAGAAAATACCTTCCTGGCCGAGACGGCCGTCATCCTGGGCAACGTGACCATCGGCCGCGACTGCTCGATCTGGTACAACGCCGTGCTGCGCGGCGATGTGAACCGCATCGTCATCGGTGACCGCACGAACATCCAGGACGGCGCCGTGCTGCACACCATCTACGACAAGGCGAAGCACCCTTCGCAGACGATCATCGGTAATGACGTGTCGGTGGGCCATAACGCCACGATCCACGGCGCCGTGATCGAGGACAATTGCCTGATCGGCATGGGCGCCACGGTGCTCGACAACGCCCACGTCCCTTCGGGCTGCATCATCGCGGCCAACGCCCTGGTGCTGTCGAACGCGCAGCTGGAGCCCAACTCGGTCTATGCCGGCGTGCCGGCCCGCAAGGTCAAGGAGATCACCCCCGAGCAACGTGACGAGATCGTGCGCCGCACGGCCCACGACTATATGCTCTACGCCTCGTGGTACACGCAGGAGGAGAAGTGACCCTTCATCCTTGCCGTATGTCCCCGCGTCCGGCGGGTGAACGCCGGTACTGAACCGCCAAAACGCATACAGCCATGAAATTACAGCCGAAATACGCCGATCTGGTGCTGAACCTGTTGGTCGCCGTGGTAATCAGCTTGGTGGTCAACTTTTCCTATGTGCTGCTGATGCTCGTCGACGTGAACTCCGAGAGCCAGTCGCGTCCGGCCAATCAGAAAGCTATCCGATGCCGGGCCGAGGGTGTGCTCAAGGTCCACCCCGACGGCTACGGATACCTGATCTATGAGAACGGCGACAGTGTCTACGTTCCCACGCAGCGCATGCGGTGGCTGGGTATCTCCTCCGGGGACCGTGTGGTTGCCGACCTGATGCCCCCGCGCCACAAGAAAGGGCATCCCATTATGGGCGAGTTGCTGTGGCACAACGGCAAGAAGTTCGACTACGGACGCCTCTATACCGCGCCGTCGAAGATGACCGAACTTCTGCTGCAACTTTTTTATTACCTCGTCGTCTCGTTCGTCATCCTCTCCATTCTCACCTCCGTACGCCGCAACTATACGGTTGCACGCTTCATCCGCCGGTGTCTCTGGGCCTGTCTGGCCGCGGCCGTGCTCTATTGCCTCGCGCCCGTTACGGAGTGGCGCACGGGACGCATCACCTTCAATTTCATGGGCGGGCGGATGTTCGACTACCTGCTGCTGCTCAAATGTACGTTTGCCGTGGTGGCCTCGCTCCTCTACGGACGTATCTACGTGCTGATTTCGCAGCGCCAGGCCGTCGTGGTGGAGAACGAACGGCTTAAGAACGAGAATCTCACCACGCGCTACAACATGCTGGTCGGCCAGATCAACCCTCATTTCTTTTTCAATTCGCTCAATTCGCTGGCGATGCTCGTGCGCGAGAAGCACGACGAGAAGGCCCTGACCTACATCGACCAGCTCTCCTACACGTTCCGCTACATCCTCCAGAACGGGCAGTCGACGCTGATGCCCCTCGACGAGGAGTTGAAATTCGCCGAGGCCTACGGCTACCTCTTCAAGATACGTTACGCCGACAAGCTCTTTTTTGATGTCGATGTCGATCCGAAGTACCTGAAGTGGCAGCTTCCGGCGCTCTCGCTGCAACCGCTGATCGGCAATGCCGTGAAACACAACACGATTACCAGGTCGAGGCCGTTCCACATCTCGATCCGTACCGAGGATGACTGCCTGGTGGTGTCGAATCCCAAGATACCGAAACTCGAGGCCGAACCCTCGACGGGCATTGGGCTGGAAAATCTCCGGAACCGCTGGTTGCTGATTACGGGACATACGATAGAAATCCTGGACGACGGCAAGACGTTTACCGTTCGGATGCCGTTGCTGAAACCTTCCGAAGCGTGATGAGAACCCTGATTATCGAAGACGAGACTGCCGCGGCGCTCAACCTTGCGGCGATCCTCAAACAGACGGCTCCCGGGATAGAGGTCATAGCGACGCTCGAAAGTGTCGAGGAGAGCGTGGCGTGGCTGAAGGCGAATCCGCAGCCCGACCTGATATTTATGGACATCCACTTGGCCGACGGCGATTCGTTCCGTATATTCGACTTCGTGGAGATCACCGCTCCGGTGGTTTTCACCACGGCCTACGACCAGTATGCGCTCGAGGCCTTCAAGGTCAACAGCATCGATTACCTGCTCAAGCCCATCAAGACGTCGGACGTCGTGCGGGCACTCTCGAAACTCCGGCGACTGACGGCGGTCGAGCAGCGCGATTACGGGACACGGGTTCGGACGCTGGTGGCCGAACGGGTCGAAAACGAGTCGGTCTTTCTGGTGCATGTCCGTGACCGAATCATTCCCTTGCGGCGCGAGCAGATCGCCTATTGTTATACCTCCAACGAGCGTGTCACGGCCTACGGCTACGACGGCGTGGCCTATCCGCTCAACCGGACATTGGAGATGTTGCAGGCACAGTTGCCCGAGGTGGATTTCTTCCGTGCCAACCGTCAGTTCATCGTGGCCCGCGGGGCGGTGAAGGAGATTGTCGTGTGGTTCGGGAACCGTCTGGCGCTTACCCTGACGGTCCCGACACCCGAGCGGATCGTTATTTCGAAGGCCCGCGTGCCGGAATTCAAGGCGTGGCTGCGGGCGGTTCACCCCGCCGAATAGGCGGCTTGACCCTTCGGAATGGCCGTTTGACCGACCTGCCGGCTCGGAATCCTGCGCATGGCGTTATTTTTGTACTACGAAACGGAGATTCCGGGACGCCGGAATCCCGGCTCGGAAAAAGTACAACTTCAAACAAATTGCGTATTATGAAAAAGAAGATTTTGGTTGTCGCCGCGACACTTTGCATGATTGGTATTACGGGCGTTCTGGCCCAGGAACCCGCCGCCAAGCCGACTACCCCGCCTACGCCTCCGACCGCTGAGGAGATGGCACAGCAACAGACCGACCGGATGACGCAGCGGCTGAATCTTACCGATGCCCAGGCCAAACAAATCCACGATCTCAACCTCAAGCAGGCCAAGGAGAAGCAGGCGCTTCACGAGAAGATGAAGGCCATGCGCCAGGAGCGTGCCGAGAAGATGAAGTCGATTCTGACTACCGAGCAGTTCGTGCAGTGGTCGCAGATGCAGGGCAAGGGTCGCATGCAGGGGATGCAGGGACGCCATCCGGGACGCCGTGCCGACATGAAGGAGTGTCCGGACGGATGCCCGAAAGCTCCTGCCGACAAGGGGAACGACGGACGCCTGCACAAGCGTCGCGTACGTCAGTAAGGTTGCTCCTGAGAGAATTTTGATGTAACCAGGGAGCCAGTCCAGGCGACTGGCTCCCTTTTTTTGCCGTTTCACCCTCCCGGAGGGTAAAAAATCGCATAAAATGGTTAATTTTGCGCGACTCAAACTGAAAATGCTGAAGAAATAAATTCATTGGAAATGAAACGAATCCTTTTGACACTTTTGTCTGCGATGATCGCCGTTTCGTCTTACGCCCAAAACGGAAGCGTGAAGGCTACGGTCGTGAACGCGGATACCGGAGAGGAAGTTGTGGGTGCGGTGTTGATCGTTTCGCCCGTCTCCACTCCCTCCAACCAGAAGGGGTTTACTTCCGGGTACAAGGGCTCGGTATCGATCCCATCGCTCGCCTACGGTGAGTATGCCCTTTCGGTCTCGTTTATCGGATACCAGAATTACGACACAACATTCCGCGTCGCCGCCCCGCGTGTCGATCTGGGGACGGTAAAGCTCAAGCCGGGCGTGCAGATCGAGACGGTCGTCAAGGAGGTGAAGGCGCTGCGTACCTCGCAAAAAGGTGATACGGTAAGCTACAACGCCGGGGCCTTCAAGGTGACCAATGATGCCGATGTCGAAGGGTTGCTCAAGAAGATGCCGGGCATCACCGTGACCGACGGTACGGTCGAGGCCCAGGGCGAGGAGATCAAGAAGATCTTCGTCGACGGCAAGGAGTTCTTCGGTGAGGACGTCACCACGGCCATCAAGTCGCTGCCGGCCGAGGCGGTCGACCGGATCGAGGTTTACAACAAACTCTCCGATGCGGCCGAGTTCTCGGGTATGGACGACGGCGAGGGTTACAAGGCGCTCAACATCGTGACCCGTACCGACATGCGTCAGGGACAATTCGGCAAGTTGTACGCCGGGGTCGGTTACGATGCCGAGACCGAAACCGAGGACCGTTTCAAGTACCTGGCCGGAGGAAACGTGAATATCTTCAGCGGTGACAGCCGCGTGTCGCTGATCGGGTTGTTCAACAACGTCAACCAGCAGAACTTCTCGTTCGAGGACATTCTGGGGGTTTCGGGCGGCGGAGGTGGTCGCCGTGGCGGTGTCGGACAGTACATGGTGCGTCCGCAGGCGGGTGTGGCAACGGTCAACGCGATCGGTGTCAACTACTCCGATACCTGGGGCAAGCGTGACCAGGTGTCGTTCCAGGGCAGCTATTTCTTCAATAATACCCATACGACGAATTCCTCGACGATTGACAAGTGGTACGAGGCCCCGATGAGCCCCGATACACTGATGACACGCGGTTATTCCGATACGAAGGGATACAACCACCGTTTCAACGCCCGCTTGGAGTGGAAGATTTCGGAGAACCAGAACCTGATGGTCCGCCCAAGATTCAGCTACCAGTCCAACGACCCGTGGAGCACGACGACCGGATGGCAGTTCGGCGCTCCGGAGAACGGCGGCAGCGGATACAGCTATACCGACAACTTCAGCGATGCACTGTCGAGCGGCTACCGCATCGGGACGAGTGCCGTCTATCGGGCCAAACTAGGCAAGGACGGCCGTACGCTGACCCTCGACGGATCATTCAACTATTCGGACAACAAGAGCAACTCGACCTCGTGGTCCAATGAGCTGCCGATGTCGCAGGATCGTCCGGGAGCGGGCGATGATCCGTTTGCGTGGGACCCCGCAGGCTATACTGCGCTTCGCTACCTGCGCAACATGTCCCCTTCGTCGTCGTACAGCCTGCGCGGAAACATCACCTATACCGAACCGGTGGCCAAATACGCCCAGGTGAGCCTCCAGTACCGCGTGTCGTACAATTCGCAGGAGCGAGACAAGAGTTCCTACGTCACGGGCGACGACTTCTCGATTGCCGGTCTGACGCCCGACCCGCTGTTATCGAACTCCTACGAGAGCGGCTACCTGACGCAGAGTGTCGGCCCGGGCTTCCGCTATTCGAAGGAACGCAATACGTTTGTCGCCAATGTCTACTACCAGCGTTCGGCCCTCGACGGACAGATCGTCCAGGAGAATTACGAGAAGATCAAGCATTCGTATGACAACGTGACCTACTTTATGATGGGCCAGTTGAACATCAACCGCGAGAACTCCCTGCGGCTGTTCATCTCGTCCTATACCGACAGCCCGTCGATTACGGCGTTGCAGAGCGTTTACGACGTGTCGGACGCCCAGAATATCTCGCGCGGTAATCCCGACCTGAACCCCAACTATTCGCACCGTGTGAACTTCCACTACGTGAACTCCAACGTCGAGAAGGGGCGGACGTTCATGTGGATGTTCTCGATGAATGCGACACAAGACTATATCGCCACGCATCTGGTACAGAATCCCGGCACGATGGATATCGGCGGCGAGAGCTATACGCCGAACTACTACTCGACGCAGGTCAACCTCGATGGTTACTGGCAGTTGAGGACCGATGTGAGCTACGGACTTCCGATCGGGTTCCTGAAGTCGAACTTCAACGTCATGGCGGGCGTCACCTATACGAAGACGCCGAGCATGCTGGGCGGAGAGGTTAACGCCGCGGGGGCGATCATCGGCGGCGAGCGCAACGACACGAAGAACATGGGGTACAATTTCCGTGCGGTGCTGGGCAGCAACATCTCGGAGAACGTGGACTTTACGCTTTCGTGGAACGGCTCCTACAACGAGGCGACCAACTCGCTGAATACGTCGAATTCGAAGAACCGTTATTTCAACCATACGGCGCAGGGAAACCTGAAGTTTGTCTTCCCGCTGGGCTTCACCCTGACGGCCAGCGCCGCCTATACGCAGTATGTGGGTTACACGAACGACTACGAGGAGGATTTCCTGCTCTGCAACGTCTGGTTGGGTAAGAAGGTCTTCCGCAACCAGCGCGGCGAGATCATGATCGGTGTGAACGACCTCTTCAACCAGAATACGGCCTTTGCCCGGACGACCGGTTCGGGATGGACGCAGAATGCGACCAACAGCGTGATCGGCCGTTATTACATGGTGCAGTTCTCGTTCAACCTGCGGCACTTCGGCAAGAAGGGTTCGCGGAATATCAACGATTACGAAGGCATGGGCGGAGCTCCCCGTCGCATGGGCCCCGGCGGTCCTGGCGGCCCTCCCCCGGGAATGGGACCTCATTAGGAGGTCGTCGCCCCGAATATGGCAACGCCCCTGCCACATCGTGTGGCAGGGGCGTTGTGTCTCTTCAGAAGCCTGTCGTCGTATGGCAGGGGCGTTGCGTCTCTTCGGAGGCCGGTCGCTTATCTGTTCCGTTCTCGCTGCTCCTGACGGATGGCCTGATGGGTGCCGATGCAGGCCAGGCCTCCGTATACGACCGTGAGGACGATGAGCCACTTGATCTCGGCAAAGACCTCCGGAAGCGTCGCTCCCATGGTTTGAAGTCGGATGAATCCGTTGACGCCGTGGCTGCTGGGGAATATCTTTCCGAAGGCGTAGAGCCACTCGGGGAATCCCTCGCGCGGGAACGACACGCCGCTGAGCATCAGGACCGGGATCGACGTCCACAGCAACAGCAGCAACGAGTTCTCACGGTAGCGGAACAGGGTCGATACGGCGATTCCCATGGCGATGCAGGCCACGACGTAGATGGAGATGAAGATGAATACGGCCCAGGGGGCACCGTTCATCGGGAAGTGGAAGAGCCGGTAGTGGAGCCCGAAGATATAGGTACAGGTCACGGCATAGATGATGGCATAGATCAGTCCCCGTCCCAGGACGATGGGTAGCGTCGACATTTGGCGCCGTCCCGGCGGGCAGAGTTTGCGGTAAAGGCCGAACTCGCGCCACGTGCCGCCGATCATGCCGATGCCGATGAGCATCGTCTGCTGGATAATGACCATGATAATGGCCGGCATGACAAAGGTTCCGTATCCCAGATAGGGATTGAAGAGGTTGTGTGATTGGTAGATGACAGGCTGTACGGTTGCTTGCGCCTGCGGCAGGTTGGCGCCTTTGGCGATCAGCCGCTGGAACTCGACCATGGCCCCGGTATTTCCGATTGTTGTGACGAGCTCCTGGAATGTCTGGCGGTACATCAGGAAATAGCTTGCATCGCAGTAGATCGCCACGTCGGCCTGTTCACCCCCGTAGAGGTTTCGCTCATAGTTGGAGGGAATGTAGACGACGCCGTAGATTTCGCGGTTGTAGAAGAGTTGCCGCGCCTCCTCCATCGACCCGGGTTCGTAGGCGACGTAGGTGTTCGGTCCGCTGTTGAATGCCTCGACCAGGCTGCGGCTCGTGGGCGTGCGGCATTCATCCACCACGCCGATGGGAACGTTGCGCAGCACCTGCGTGCCGTATGCCAGCGAGTAGACCGTGGCGTAGATCAGCAGCGCGAAGATCAGGATCAGCATGACCCCGCCGTCGGTGAAGATCGTCCGGAACTCGTTGCGGATGACCGTGCCGGTCTGCTGCCAATAGGAGGCTATTTGTTTTTTGAATCGGTTCATATCAGAGTCTCCCCCAGAATTTTTCCTCCGTGCAGACCTTTTTGAGCCGCGGCAGGCACAGCAGTGGCAGGATGATGAAGAGCGTCATGCAGAGCAGGTCGGTGATCGAGTAGACCCACGGCGTGCCGCGCAGCATCTGGTCGACGAAGATGTCGGTATAGAAGGTAAATGGAAAGATTCTGCTCACCCACTGCATCGGTTCCCACATGGCCATGATCGGGAAGGTGAGCCCCGAGAAGGTGAATGCCAGCACGGAGTATCCGCCTCCGATCGAGAGCGAAAGCCGCAGGTTGGCCAGCAGCGAGACGATCAGCACGGAGATCGACTGGTAGCTGAGGATGAAGAGCAGCGTGCCGATGAGGATTACCGCGAGGCTGCCGTTGAGCGGCGTCCCGACGATCTTGAAGTTGATGAGCAACATGACCAGCGAGACGAGGAACATGATGGCCGTGATGGGCAGGAGTTTGCCCAGGAGCGCCGCGGCGACCGAGTCGCCTCCGGTGCGGAGCCATTCGCGGGCGGTGGCCCGTTTGAACTCGGTGCCGATGGCGAAGATCGTCACCATGACGGTGAAGATCATCAGCATCATGGGCATGAAACTCGGGGAGAGGTAATAGCCGTAGTTGATCAGGGGGTTGAACAGCACGTGCCGATCGAAGCGGATGGGCATGAGCTGCGCCATGGCCTGATGCTGCGTAAGCCCCTGCTTCATGAGCAGTTGCAGTTGGATGCCAGCCGAGAAGGTCGTTGCGGCTGTCTGGATGTCCTTCGACAGCAGTCCGTTGACGGTGATGTTGGTTCCCGAGACGTAGTTCTCGATGTGGGTCTGGCTGTTGCTCAGGATCGATTTCTCGAAAAAGGCGGGGATCTGTACGATGGCCATGATTTTCCCTTCGCGCATGAGCCGTTCGCCTTCGGTCATGTCCTGGATGTCGTACGCCACCATGGCGGTGGGCGTATCGTCGATCATCTGGGCGATTTTGCGCGAGAGCGTGGTGTTGTCTTCATCGAGGATGGCGATCGGGACGTCGCGGATGGCCCCCTTGTTGAAGAGCAGCGCGAAGAACGCGAACGACAGTACGGGCAGGAAGACCGTCAACACGAAGTACATCGGTTGGTGGGTCAGCCTCCCCCACTCGCGCTCCAGGACGGCGCAGACGTTGTGTACGAATCCCGGCATGGTTACCGTGCGATTTTATCCCAGTCTACGAGGACGCTCATTCCGGGGCGGATGTTCTCCACGGCCGAGACGGGCTTGGCCTTGATGGCAAAGGTCCGGATGTCGAATCCTCCCTGTGTGCGGGTGGCGGCCCAGGTGGCGAAATCGGCCTGCGGGGCGATGTAGCTCACCTCGAACTCCACGTCGCGGTCCAGGGCGGGGACATAGCCGGTCATGTGCGTGCCGACGGTGATTCCGGGGAGCAGGGTCTCCTTGATGTTGAACGTCACCCAGATGTCGCTCATGTCGAGAATGGCGACCACGGGGTAACCGCTGCCGACGAGTTCTCCCTCTTCGGCGATGATCGTCGATATTTCGCCGTTCACGGGCGAGTAGACCATGGCGTCGTTGATGTAGGACTCCACCTCGCTGACGGCACCCTGGGCCTGGCGGACGCGGGCGGCGGCGGCTTCCTTGTCCTCCTTGCGGGCACCGTCCGTTGCCAGTTCATACTGTGCCTTGGCGGCCAGGGCCGTAGCCTCCATGGCCTTGTAGTTGGCCTCGGCCTCGTCGAGTTTCTGCGAGGGCACCACCCCGCTGTCGTAGAGGTTTTGGACGCGCTCGTAGGTTTTGCGGGCCAACTCCAGCCCTGCCTGGGCCTTTTCCCACATGTTCAGCGCCATCTCGATCTGCTGCCCGCGGGCACCGGCGATCGCAGCGGCATCGAGTGCCGAGGCGGCGCTTTTGACGGCCTCGGCCTGTTCGAGTTTCGCGTTCAGCTCGGGGGTCGAGAGCGTGTAGAGCAGGTCGCCCTTCGAGACTTGTTGCCCCTCTTCGACCTTCATGGCTTCAATGCGCCCGGGGACTTTCGAGGAGGCCTTGTACGTCGTGCATTCGACGGTTCCCTGAATCAGCGTCGGGGTGCGCTTGTTCAGGTAGAGGCTGATGAGCACCACGGCGAGAATGATCGTCGCACCGGCTGCCAGGATTCCGATTACGTTGCTTCGTTTCATATGGATTGATGTTTATTTTTTGTCGAAATGGATGGGACGTGCGTCATTGCGGCGGGCGTAGGCGGGGAATTCGTCGCTGATTCCCGAGGCTTCGAGCAGCTGAGCCAGCAGCAGGTCGTAGTTGTAGGCGGCCTGGAGGCGTTCGGTACGTACGCCCGCGAGGTTCAGTTCGGCGTCGATCAGGTCGGTTGAGGAACTCATGCCCTCCTTGAAGGCCGCCTGCTTCATCCGCAGGTACTCCTCGGCGAAAGCCAGCGATGCGTCGATCGAGGTCATCTGGTTGCGGTAGTTCATCATCTGGTTGTAGAGTTTCTCGACCAGGATGGCGACATCCTGCCCGGCCTTGTTCTGCAATTCGCCCACACGGCGGGCAGTCTGCTTGGCCGCCGAGTATTTGTACTCCCGGTTCAGGCCGTCGAAGAGCTTGATGTTGACCCCCACGCCCACGGCCCAGCGGGGCAGTATCCCGGTGACCTGATAGTTGTAGAACGAGGCGCCTCCCATGGCGGCGACCTGCGGCAGAAACTCGGCGCGCTGGGCGCGGACGCCCTCCTCGGCCAGCTGGCGTTTGAGCGACACCTGGTTGAGCAGCGGGTTGCGGGCCTGTGCGAGGTCCTGGTAATAGGCCAACTCCTCGACCTGCGAGAGGATGAACATCGTCGTGATGGGCTGCCAGTTGTTTTCACGTCCGAGGGTGTTCGACAGGGCGCTGGCGACGGTTTGAACCTGCAATTTGGCATTGGCGAGCTCCCGTTCGGCCTCGGCCATCTTGAACTCCACATAGAGTCGTTCGCTCTGGGCGATCATGCCGTTCTTTTCCAGCGCGACGGCATCTTCGAGATGGCGTCGCATGCCGTCGACGACCTGTTGGCGCACGGCGACGACCTGCGTGGCGAGCGACAGCCCGAAATAGCGCTCCACCAGTTCGGAGATCAAGGCGTTGCGGGTCTGGTTCCCCTGCTCGACGGCGCTCTTCTCGTTGATCTTCGCAGCCCGGTTGGCGGCGTTGATCTTGCCGCCCATCCAGATCGGAAGCGTCACCTCACCGCCTACGAAGCCGAGGCTGCGGTCCTGCACCTTGAGGAACCAGTCGGCCTCGAGCATGGGATTCAGCAATCCCTGAATGCCTTGCAGGATGGTGGGATCGGTAATCAGCCCGCTGCCGAGGATCTTGCCTGCGAACTCCCGGGTCGGGTCCTTGAGGTTGTTGAAATCCACGCCGATGTCCTTGCCCAGATAGGCGTATGCACCCGTGACGTTGATCTGCGGCATCCGCAGGCCTATGGCGGCACGGCGCTCCTGTTGGGCGGCACGTTCTTCGTACTCGGCGGCTTTCAGGGCGGGATTCTCCGTAAGCGTGACGGCGATCGCCTCTTCGAGCGAGAGCATCTGTTTGTCGGTCTGTGCGAGTCCGAGCGTCGGCAGGGCCGTAGCTGTCGCAATGACGATCTTGAGAACTGTTTTCATACCGTGTATGTGATGCGTTTATTTTACAAATATAATAATTCTTTTGTCTCAGTGAACAGAGAATGCGCTATATGGAACATTTTTGGACCACTATGGGCATAAAAAGGACGATTTATGCCTGTATATGGCTATTGGCGTCATGCACTCCCTGTGCCAGTGACGGATAGACTCTTACGTCGATTCCCGCTTCGCGCAGCGTCAGGGCGCCGCGGCAGCAGACGAAACACGAGGGTTCATAGGCTGCGAAGACCACGCGGGCGAATCCGTAGCGCAGGATCAGCTGCGTGCAGCTTTCGGGTTCGCTTCGGCGATCGGAGCAGGGCTCCATCGAGGAATAGATCGTTGCGCCGTGCAGGTCGGCACCCGCGTCGAGGGCTTTGCGGATAGCCTCCTGTTCGGCGTGATGGGTGGGCGACGTTTCGTGGGTGTATCCTGTGAAGGTGCGCCCGTCGGGCAGTACGATGACTGCTCCGACGCAATAGCAGGTCGCGCACGGCACGCAGCGGCGTCCCTGGGCGATGGCCTCTTCGAGGTAGCGGAGGTCCGTCTGCGTCGTGTCGGGGTGCAGCGTGTACCAGGCGACCTTCATACCGCCGAGCTCCTCGCGGCGGCAGGCGGCATGCTCGGGCGGCCGGAACTCGAAGTGCGCTCCCCCTTGCCCTGCTCCGAGTGTCAGGTGCGGATTGACGGCGCAACGTACGCTGTCGGCCATTCCCTCGTCGAGGAACATCCGGAGCAGTTCCGCCCCTCCTTCGACCAGCAGGTGCTCGACCCCCCGTTTCTCAAGCTCGGTGACGATCCGGGCCGCTGTGATCGGCCCGTCGCAGGCGATGACCGAGGCGGCTCCCTCCAGCCCGGGAATCGGCCGTGGGGAGAATACATAACGCTCAGCCTCTCCTTCGGTGAAGAAGCGGGCCGAAGGGGAAAGCGCTCCCGAACGGGTCACGGTGACCTTTGTCAGGTCGGGCCGCAGCCCTGCGGCCCTGCGGCGTTCACGTGCGGCTTCGTCGCGCAACAGAAGCGTCGGGTTGTCACGCCGGAGCGTTTCGGCGCCCACGAGGATGGCGTCGCAGGCGGCGCGCAGCCGCTGTACCGCCTCCCAGTCCTCGGGCGTCGAAATCATCAGCCGCTCGGGCGCACGGTCGTCCAGGTAATGGTCGGCCGTGGTGGCGAAAGAGAGGGTCACTCGCATCGTTTCAGGGTGAAAAGGGTGATTTCGGGCCAGGCGCCCAACCGCATGGGATAGGCGACGTATCCGGTTCCGTCGTTGATGTATAGGGTGTGGTGTCCTTTGTCGTAGCGGCCGCTCCAGCGGGTATAGAGCCATTGTGCCGGGGACCATCCGCGTCCCCAGGGTCGGAATTTCATCTGCATCGAGTGTACGTGTCCGGCGAGTGTCAGGTCGCCGTATCCCGTAGCGATGATCTGCTCCCAGAGTTGGGGAACATGCACGAGCGTGATGTTGTAGAGCGATGCGGGCACTCCGGCATAGGCTTCGGGCAGTTGTGGAGCGGGAAGATGCCGGTCGTGCCGCTGTTCGCGCAAGGCGGGGTCGAAGGAGATTCCCGTGAGCGAGATGCTGTCGGTGCCGCGGCGCAGGTAGACGGTCGTGTCCTCGAGCACCGTCCACCCCATCTGCCGCTGCCGGGCGATGACCTCGCTCAGGTTCTCGGCGGCCGGGAAACGGAGAGAGTCCTTAATATAGGTGCCGACATCGTGGTTCCCGATGACCGACCATACGGGCGCCTCGATGCGTTGCAGGAGCCGCATCATCCGGGCGTCGAGCTCCGAGGCGCGGATGTTCACCAGGTCGCCGGTGAAGACGACCGCGTCGGGATGCAGGGCGTTGATGCTGTCGGCGATGCGTCGCAGTTCGCTCTCGGGGTTGACCAGCGTCCCGACGTGCAGGTCGGAGATCTGGGCGATGCGGAAGCCGTCGAACGCCGCCGGAATCCGCTCCGAGGCGATCTCCACGCGGTTGACACGCAGCCGTGTGCGGCCCCACGTGGTGCCCCATACGAAGAGCAGCGTCAACGCTCCTGCCACGAGATACCCCGTGCGGCGGAGCCCGACGGCGCGGAAGAGGTAGCACGCCATGCGTGGAATGACGGTGACGATCCACGCCCAGAGCAGCCACATCTCCACGGCCATTATCCGGGTCCCGTTGTCGCGGCTCACGACCATGAGCAACAGGATGACGGCCGGCAGCAGGTCGGTGGCGGCGAGCCAGGCGATGCCCCATCGGCCAACGGGGCGTCCCCGGCGTTTGTGCCGCCGTATGTGAATCCAGTCGGCGACGATACCGACCGACATGAGTATGGAGGCCAGGACAAGAAGCATAGGCATTCGGTTTGCGGCTGCCCCTCCGCGCCGGGACGGGCGCCATGTCGGCAAAGATACGAAATTTTGGCCATCTCCTGCCGATTTTCATTTTTTCCGTATATTTGTATCTGAAACCACCGGACGGGGACGGAAGTCCCGCCCGGACAGACGAAATTTGACGATGGAATTCATTGCGCAATACAATTTGACGGGCCTCGTGATCGGTGTGGCCACATTCCTCATTATCGGAGTGTTCCATCCGCTGGTCATCAAGGGCGAGTACTATTTTGGCGTGAAGGTCTGGTGGGTGTTCCTTGTGATGGGCCTCGCTGCCGTTGCCGGCTCGATCGCCGTGCGGCACCTGCTGTGGTCGACACTGCTGGCCGTCTGGGGGGCCTCGTCGCTCTGGAGCATCGGTGAACTCTTCGAGCAGCGCAAGCGCGTTGCCCGGGGGTGGTTTCCGCGCAATCCCCGCCGCAAGGCGTAAATCCCCGATTCCTGTCGTGGTTTCGCATTGTCGATATGTGGCTGCTGCGGTGTTGTCCGCGACGCTTTTCCTGGCGGGTTGCAAGCCGTCGGGAACTGTTGCGCCTCCTTCGGCAGCAGCTCCGGCGGGTTGGTCGGGGCCCGGCCCGGTTCCCCCGCCCCAATGTGTGCGCATGTGGTTCGGCGGCGACGTGATGCAGCACCTTCCGCAGGTCGAGGCGGCGCGCCGTGGCGACGGGTTCGACTATACGGATGTCTTTGCGGCGCTGGCGCCCCGCATGCGGGCGGCCGACCTGGCCGTCGTCAACCTCGAGACCACGCTCTCCCTCCATGGCCCCTATACGGGTTATCCGATGTTCCGCTCGCCCGTGGCGCTGGCCGATGCCCTGCGTGACGCGGGGGTCGACGTGGCGCTGTTGGCCAACAACCACTGCTGCGACGGCGGGGCCGCGGGCATCCGCACGAGTATCGAGGCCCTCGACCGCTGCGGCATTCGCCATACGGGCGTATTCGCCGACAGTGCTGACTTCCGCCGCAACCATCCGCTCTACCTTACGTGCCACGGACTGCGCCTGGCCCTGGTCAACTATACGTACGGGACCAACGGACTGCCTGTTCCGCAGGGAATGATCGTCAACCGGATCGACACCGTGCGGATGGCCCGTGACGTGGCTGCGGCGCGGGCCGCGGGGGTCGATTTCGTCGTCGCCTGCCTGCACTGGGGCAACGAATACGAACGGCGTGAAAATGTGGTGCAACGCCGTTTGGCGAAGTTTTTGCGGCGTGAGGGGGTTGATGTCATTGTCGGGAGCCATCCGCACGTGGTGCAGCCGTGGGGCGGCGACTCCTCGCATGTGGTGCTCTATTCGCTGGGTAACCTGGTCTCGAACCAGCGGCGGCGCTACACCGACGGAGGTTTGGTGGCCGAGGTCGAGGCGGTGCGCCATCCCGGCGGGCGCATGACCTACCGGATGGTCCCCACGCCGGTGTGGGTGGCGGTGCCGGGCTACCGCATTCTGCCTCCCGAGGCGGCCGACACGCTCGCCGCGAATGCCGGGTACCGGCTGTTTCGCGATGACCTGCGGCAGCTGACGGGGTTTTGAAGGCGGCTATAAGCGATGCGAATAGACGTATAAAAACTACCGATCGGAAATATTTGGAAATTGCCTGTCGAAATACCTATCTTTGCTTCAGGAAAACAAAAACACACTTAAACAATACAATTATGGAAAAGAGCATCAAGGGTACGCGTACCGAACAGAATCTGTTGAAGGCATTTGCCGGCGAGAGCCAGGCGCGCAGCCGTTACGTCTTCTTCTCGAGCAAGGCCAAGAAGGAGGGATACGAGCAGATTGCCGGCGTCTTCGCCGAGACGGCCGAGCAGGAGAAGGAGCACGCCGAGCGTTTCTTTAAGTTCCTCGAGGGCGGCGAAGTGGAGATCACGGCCAGCTACCCCACCGGTCCGATCGGCACGACGGCCGAGAACTTGTTGGCAGCCGCGAAGGGCGAGAACGAGGAGTGGGATGTGCTCTACCGTGAATTTGCCAAGGTGGCTGA
>DXGO01000011.1 GCA_019113885.1 Candidatus Alistipes intestinipullorum
GTCGAGTCGGCCATCACCAGCACCTTCAACCCCATCGCACGGTAGTACTCGCCGATGGTCATACCCGTGTAGACCGACGCCTCACGCGCAGCAACGGGCATGTTCGACGTATTGCAGATGATGATCGTACGCTCCATGAGCTTGTGGCCCGTACGGGGGTCGACCAGCTCGGGGAACTCCTTGAAGATCTCCACCACCTCGTTGGCACGCTCGCCGCACGCCACCATGATGATCACGTCGGCATCGGCCTGTTTCGAAATCGCGTGCTGCAGCACCGTCTTGCCGGCGCCGAACGGCCCCGGGATGAAGCCCGTACCGCCCTCGGCCATCGGGTTGAAGGTGTCGATCGCACGGACACCCGTCTCCATGACGCGCGACGGACGCGGCTTCTCCACATAGCTGCGAATGGCCTGCTTCACGGGCCACTTCTGAACCATCGTGATCGCATGCTCCTTGCCTTCGGCATCGGTCACCACGGCCACCGTGTCGGTCACCTTGTACTTGCCGGCCGCAACCACGCTCTTGACCGTATAGGTGTCGGTCATCGTGAAGGGGACCATGATCTTGTGACTGACCCACTGCTCCTTCACCTCGCCCAGCCACGACGCGGCCGACACCTTGTCGCCCGCCTTGGCCAGCGGCGTGAACTCCCACTGCGCCTCGAAGTCGATCGGGTCGGTGATCGATCCGCGGGCGATGAACAGCCCGTCCATCTTCTCGAGGTCGTTCTGCAGACCGTCGTAGTTGCGCGACAGCAGGCCCGGCGCCAGCGTCACTTCGAGCATGTGGCCCTCGAACTCGACCTTGTCGCCGATCTTCAGCCCGCGGGTGCTGTCAAAAACCTGTACATAGGCCGCATCGCCTATGACCTTGATGACCTCGGCCATCATTTTGGTATCGCCCGTCCACACATAGCAGATCTCGTTCTGGCCCACAGGTCCGTCGGCCTTGACGATCACGATGTTGGAGATGATACCGTTTACACGTCCTGTCGTTTTCATCGTATCTTTTTATTGTTTATTTTCTATCAGCTCCCGTCCGTCGAGCTCCTTCAGCAGCCGTGCGAAGAGCTCCCGGCCCCGGGCGGCATCCAACCGGGCCCAGCGGGCCACGATGTTCACGCGCACCAGGTAGGACAATATCGCGTTGATGTCGAAATAGTCGAACGTCGCCAGCTCCGAAGCCTCCGACCAGCGGATGCGGTCGATCTTGTGCTCCTTCTCCACGAGGTTCGCCTCGTCGTTCACCGCCGCGATCACGGCGTCGACATAGGGGAGTTCGCCCCGCAGCCCGAAATCCGACGCCGAACTGCGGCAGAGCTGGCTCACAATGTCGTCGTCACCCACGACCACCTCCTCGACGGCACGCCCCGCCGCACGCGCCGTAACGGCGGCCGCGACGTTGCGCAGCGTGCGGTCGAACTCCGACCACTGGCACAGGAAACGGCACTTCGAGGCGGCACACTCGGCGTAGTAGGCCCCGAAAAGGCTCTTCTCGAAACGCCGGGCGGTATCCACCGTCTCAGCATCCTCGCCCTCCGGATCGGCATAGGCCCGCACAACGTGCGCCACACCCTCGGGCAGGCGCCGCGGAGCCTTCAGCTCCTCCTCCAGCTCCTCGCGCGTAAGGTTGCCAAGCGGATTGTGCACCGAACGCCCCGCGCGCAGGGCTGCGATATTTTCACAGTCGTAGTAGCCGTAGAGCAGACGCACCGAACGGGCGTCGCTCTTCGACAGCTCCTCGAGAATGGCGGCACGGATGGCCGGCGCGTCGAAGCCCTTGGTATCGGCATCGAGCGCATACTCCTTCAGAGAGGCTACCAGACAATAGTACTCGGTTCCGAACATCTTGCCTATGCCTTAAACAGCAGTTGGTAGACTTTGTCACGCAGGTATTCGGCCAGCAGCGCCTCGACATCGGCGTCGGAGAACGAGATATAGTATCCGCCCTCCTTGGCGCCGATCTTGAAGCCGCTCTTCACCTCCTTCGAATAACCCACCTCGATGCCGGCATCGAGCAGCGCCTTGGCGCTCTTGGCAAAGGCGGCATCGAACTTCGCACGCTCCGCCTCGGGCAGCAGGGCCTGCAGCTCCACCTTGCCCGAATCGGCGCCGTTCCAGTTCTTGGCGACAGCCACGAGCATCTCCTTGACGAAAGCAGGGTCCAGGGCAGCGCTCTTCACCCCCTCGGAGGTGGATTTGGCGACGATCAGCGACGCGATCTCCGCCTTGATCTTCGAAACGGCCTGTTTCCCCGCCAAGGAGATCTCGGTCATGGTGTTCTTCTCGACATCCTCGGCCTTGGCCTTCGCCTTGCGGATGATCTCCTCGGCCTGCGCATTGGCCTCGGCGACAATCTTCTGTGCCTCAGTGCGGGCATCGGCGACCAGTTTGCCGGCTTCGGCGCGGCCCTTCTCCAGACCTTCGTCGTAGAGTTTCTGAGTCAGCTGTTGCAGTTTGTTTTCCATAGTGTTATGTTCGTTTGATATTGTTTCTCGATTTTTCGATGACAAAGTTAAAAAAGTTTCTCCGAAAAACGACACCTCGGCAGTTTGATATGACCGAATTTTAACGCATTTCAAGAAAAAATGACGAAAAAATAAAGATCCGATCATTTTTCACAGATACATTCCACTCCGCCAATAAGGATGCGAAACTTCAATCTCGCACATAAAAAAAGAGTTGCCCGCAATCCCGGCAACTCTTCAAAATACGAGAGATTTCTCAGATTACGCTATTTATCATATTGCCACAACAACAATTCCCAATAACATGCATCCGAGCCCCAACCACATAATTCGACGGGACATGGTTCCAGCATCTTTCCACTCTCCCATAAAAAGACCCGAAAGATTTCCTGTCAAAACAGCTAGAGATTGCATCAAGGCCCAACCCACCGATGTGCCTGCATCCCCAAGAAAATGGCCGCCCATCCCATATATCATCATGCTCATGTACCATAACACCCCCGCCACAACGGCAAACATCCAATTTCTCCAACTTCCCTTACGATACAACTCCCTGGTTCCTCGGGTATACAGCAAATACAAACAATACCCGACATTTACGATACATCCTGCCGTCAACGCAATACACCAAACGACATTCGTGGCATATATGGGATCGGCCCCAGCCATAACGGCTTGTTCTTGCATAGGAGCCCCGTACACAACAGCGACATTGATCATCGGGCTCAAAACTCCGGCAGCCAGGCAGACCATCAAACCTTTCAAAAACGATCGGTCCGCCACCATATTATTGTTATTCACGGAAGCTTGAATGTCCCGGACCTTCCGTTCCCCGGCAACAGCGTAGAAAACAATTCCCAACACAATCAAAAAAACTCCGGCCATCAAACGAATACCCGAGGCAGCCAACAATTCGGCCGGAGAGCGCAAAATAACCGGCATCAAAGTCCCGATCACATTTGTCAGCCCCAGCATAATCGGCATGCTCAAGCCTACCCCCAGAAGGTCTATGCCCTTTCCGAAAAGCACCGCGCCGGCACCCCAAATCAGTCCAAAAAATGCCACGGCAAGTAACGACCGGGATTCAGAAGCAAAAATCACCGTAATATCGGGAATGGTAACCCATGCCACGATCCACGGAGCAGCCACCAAAGCAATAAAACTCCATACAAGCCAGTTGTTCTCCCATACCCATTCCCGATTGCGGTTAAACGGAACCGAAAAACTTCCGGCAAACAATCCGGCTACGACAATCATCAACAAGCCGGTTATGTAACTTGAACCCATCATCGAAACCGTTATCTATTTTGTACCGCTTTCGCCACCACACCTCTCAAGGATGCCACTTCTTCGCCACTTAGTTCATAAAACTCAAAGTCTCCGAGATGCGTCCCTGCATTTTCAACAATAAGCACCCGGCTATCGGGTTCCATGGCAATTTTATGCCATACGTCCCGGGGAATATTGTAAACGCAAAAAGGCTTCATATCGGCAGTTTCATAATGGACTCCCGACTCGTCTATTCGTGCGGCAATCAGTACGGCATGTCCATCCAACAGAACAAATACCTCGTCGGTATGGTGATGAATATCCAGTTTGTCAATATGCTCCAGGGTTTCCTCTATAGCATAGTTCAAAATCGCAACCTGCCATTTGTTCCCCATCAGCAGAGGCAGGTATCCTGCATTGTCATTCGTGTATTTTTCAATGAGTTCCATACTCTTTTCCCATTTAAATAACTTTCTTAACTTTCCAGAATGCGTTCCACTACCAGTTGCCGGAACCGTGGCGACAACATCGAAAAATAGGCAGTAAATCCCGTTACCCGAACCACCAATTCCGGATAATCATCAGGATTCTCATACGCCGCAAGAACCGTTTGTTTATCCATAACGTTTACATTGACCAAAGTCCCGCCCATTTTGAAATGAGCCCGAAGTATCGCCTCGATCAATTCGGCGTTGTCCTGACGTGCGAACGACGGATCTATCTCCCATTGCATTGGAGCCGTATTTCCGTATCCAGGTTGTATACGGGCTATACATGTAGCCAAAGAGAGCGAAGCATCGTCCTGCGCAAACCCGGGAAGAGGATTGGCGCCATGGGAGATCGGGGTCCCGGACTTTCTTCCATTAGGTGTTGCCTTCACGGCAAGTCCGAACTCAACCGTATTGGCCCACGAAAAGAAACCCGGGATAAAAATCCGGTTCTGTTCGGGTTCCGACTCTCGACGGACGTTCCGGACAAATGCATCCCTGACCCGTAACGCCCAACGTTCACCCAGAGAATCCTCCTGACCGTATCGAGAAGCGGACTGTAACAATTTGCGCGCAATCAACCCGCCCTCGCCTTCAAAATTCTCACGAAGATGCCGGTCTATTTCCGACCAGCTCATGCGCTGTTCCTGTTCCACACGCTGTTCCAAAGCAGCGAAAGAATCGGCCACAACCGCCAATCCGGCACCATCGATAGCCAAATTGTAATATTGCGCCCCGCCATCCGAAGCGTCTCGGCCTCGTTCCAAAGGTCCGTGGCTCAACAAATTAAGCAACAATTCAGGCTCGTTGAATTTCTGATATTTCAAATGATGGCGAATTCCCTCGGCCGCCGTATGGACAGCAACACCAAGATGATGCTCGAACTTCTGCCAAAGCAGATCGGTCGAAGGTGCTTCATCCGTAGCCAACATCTCCTCATAGGCGACTTCGAAGACTTTTGCCATATTGACCTTAACAAGGTCGTTCATCGTATATTCCAGTCCCGGCAACGACATCCAGTTACAACCGACAGCGATACGCCGTCGTGCGAGTTCA